>JBKPMA010000215.1:0-3316 GCA_046731935.1 Acidobacteriota bacterium | reverse complement strand
GCGCGATCTATTGCCAGCCGCGGGACTGCACGTACGCGATGACGTGCAGCCGGCTGATCAAACCCGCTTTCTTCATGCCGCTCGACTTCAGTTCGGCGACCTCACTGACCGGGAGTGCCAGACGTCTGGCGATCTCCTGATTGCTCTGCGCCTCCGCGATGAGCCGCAGCACTTGCTCCTCGAGCGAGGTCAAGTCGCCGGCGGCCGCCAACTCGCGGCGGGCGGTCTGGCTGTTTTCAACGGTGCCTTCGCGCTGCAAGGCGGGATCGACAAACCGCTCGCCAGCGGCTACGAGGCGGATCGCACGCAGCAGCTGACTCGATGCGCTCTGCTTCAACACGTACCCCCAGGCCCCGGCACCCAGCATTTTTGAGACGATCGCCGGATCCGTGTGGCGGGTGACACCGATGACTCTGATCGTCGGCGCGATCGACACGATCCGCTCGGTCACGCTGACGCCGCCGCGCCCTGGCAGCGAGACGTCCACGAGGGCGATCTCGGCGGACACGGCGGCCACGATCCTCACCGCCTCGTCCTCGCTACTCGCTTCTCCAACGACCCGGAGATCGGGCTGGCTGTCAATCAGGGTCTTCAACCCCTCGCGGACGAGCGGATGATCGTCGATGAGCAGGACGCGAGCCGCGACAGCGTGCTCCACGGGTCGATTCTATCCGCGAGCCACGCCGGCGAGAGCAGCAGCGGCTGACCCGGTGGTGCGTCGTGCGAAGGTCCTTTTCTGGACGGATTGCGGGTGTCACCGGCCGCCCTGTCGGCATAGACTGAACGCTGCGGAGCAACGAACGATGTCCCAGCCCGACATTGTCGTGATCGGAGCGTCTGCGGGGGGCCTGCAGGCACTCTCGACAATTGTTCAAGCCCTGCCCGCCGGGCTTCGCGCGAGTGTCCTGATCGTCATGCACTCGTCGACGAATGGACAAGGGGTCCTTCCGCAAATCCTGGAACGGATCAGCCCGCTGCCTGCGGCCTTCGCGGCCGACGGCCAGCCTCTCGCGCCCGCCCGCATCTACGTCGCGCCACCCGACTTTCAGCTCATCGTCGGAGCGAACCATCTGGCGCTGGTGCACGGACCTCGCGAGAACGGCTTCAGGCCTGCGGTAGACCCGCTCTTTCGCACCGCGGCCCGTGAACACGGTCGTCGTGTGATCGGAGTGGTCCTGTCAGGTGCGCTGAGTGACGGCACGTACGGCTTGAGCCTGATCAAGCACTACGGAGGTATTGCCGTCGTTCAGGATCCCACGGATGCGATCATTCCGAGCATGCCGCAGAGTGCTATCGAGTATGTGGACGTCGATCACATACTGCCCGCCACCGAAATCGGTCCGCTGATCGAGCGCCTGACCCGGGAACCCGGCAACGAAAAGAGAAGCACCGACATGCCACGCGCCAATGAACCCGAGCCTCAGCATGCCTCAGCAGAGACCGAGGTGCGTGACATGACCCAGCTGTTCGGGCCCCCGTCAGCGCTCACCTGTCCGGATTGCGGCGGGGCACTGTGGGAAGTGCAGGAAGGCCGTGTGCTTCGGTACCAGTGCCACGTGGGACATCAATATGCGCCGGAGAACCTGGAGGCCGGACAACGCGATGCCGTCGACAGTGCGTTGTGGAGCGCGGTGCGCGTACTCGAAGAGCACGTGGAGTTGAAAACCCGCATGGCGAAGCGAGCCGCCGACAGCGGGTTGACCGTCGTATCCCAAGGATTCGCAGAGGGAGCGGAAGACGCACGCCGCCAAGCGCAGCGCATCCGCGCCATCCTGTTCAATGGTGAAAATGGCCGGGGTGCTCAGCAGGTCGAATCAGCTCGGCGGCGCGCCCGTGCCGCGGCTCACGCCAAGCCCAAGGCGGCGAAGCCGGCCCGTACGAAGACACCCGCGCGGAAGCGCAAGAAGGCTTCACTGTAGGGGAGCCGCCCGGTATGGCGAGAACAGCCAGGAAGAAAACGGCGAAGACGCCCCCGCGCTCGGCGCGCCCACGCAAGCGGATCGCGGACAGCCGACGAACGCGTGCCGCCCAAGAGCCGGCCGATTTCACGATTGTCGGCGTGGGGGCCTCCGCCGGAGGGTTCGAAGCCTTCGGCGCGTTGCTTCGCAAGGTCCCGAGTGACGCGGATCTCGCCGTCGTGTTCGTGCAACACCTGGCACCGCAACACGACAGCGCGCTCGTGGAGTTGCTCGCGCCGCACACGCGCCTTGCCGTCGTGCAGGTGACCGAAGGGCTGCGCGTCGAGCGGGGTCACGTCTACGTGATTCCTCCGAACACGCGACTGACCATTTCAGGCGCGCAGCTACACATCGAGCCACGACCGCAGGATCGCTCGCAGTACACGCCGATCGACGCATTCTTCAGATCGCTGGCACAGTCGGCTCCCCACAGGTGCATCGGCGTCATCCTCTCGGGCACCGCGTCAGACGGGGCTGACGGCCTCAGCCAGATCAAAGCGGCCGGCGGCGTCACTATTGCGCAGTCGCCCGAATCCGCGAAGTACGACGGCATGCCGCGCGCGGCCATCGCCACAGGCCTCATCGACCTCGTGCTGCCACCGGACGAGATAGGGCAGAAGCTTGCCGAGCTCACGCTCGGAGCCCGCGAGGACGAGGTACAGCGAACCGCCGCCACGCCCGATCTCGCGATGGCCGAGGGACAACTGCACCAGATCTTCGATCTGTTGCGGCCAGCGAGCGGCGTGGACTTCCGGCACTACAAGCTGCCGACCATCAAGCGACGGGTGTTCCGCCGCATGGCCTTGCACAGGCTGTCCGAGCTCGACGAGTACATTCGCCTGCTGCACTCCGACAGCAACGAGGTGCGCAACCTCTATCAAGACCTGCTCATCCACGTGACGCGATTCTTCCGGGAGCCCGAATCGTTCGAGGCGCTGGGCCGACACGTGTTTCCGACGATCGTCGAGAATCGCCCGCGCGAGATGCCGATTCGCGTGTGGGTTTCCGGATGCGCGACCGGCGAAGAGGCCTACTCGGTCGCCATCTGCCTCGTCGAGTTCCTCGCGAAGCGGCAGTCGGATTGCCGAGTACAGATCTTTGCCACTGATCTCAGTGAAGCCGCAATCGAACATGCGCGCGTCGGCATCTATCCGCAAAGCATCGAAGCCGACGTATCGGCCGATCGCCTGCGGCGGTTCTTCTCGAAGCATGAGGGTGGCTATCAGATCACGAAGATGATCCGCGACCTGTGCATCTTCGCGCGGCAGGACCTGACCAAAGATCCGCCGTTCTCGCGGCTCGACCTGATTCTGTGCAGGAACGTGTTGATCTACATGGACGTCCTGCTGCAAAAGAAG
>JBKPMA010000214.1:0-8361 GCA_046731935.1 Acidobacteriota bacterium | reverse complement strand
CGGTGGGAGTGGTTCTCATACGGCCACCCTCACTCGCCAGAGTACTGGCGCTTCATGGATTTCGAACGCAGGGGCGACAGGATCAGATTCTCAACCAACTTTCCTTCGCTTTCGACGAAAGAGGTTGACACTAACGGACCGGCGGTTGAACTGCTTTGATTTGGGTGTCGTCGTATCAGCGCTGATCGCTCCGAAGATGACGCGGCAATTTGGGGTTGCGGCGATGTTTCGAAAGCACAAGCCGGAACGCGCGGGGCCGGCCGCTGCAGACGCGGCTTCCGCCAGCGAGCCACTGCGATGCTCGTTCTGTCACAGGGCTAAAGACGACGTCGACTCGCTCATCGCCGGCCCGGCCGTGTTCATCTGCAATGAGTCTGTCGAGGTCTGCGTTGACATCCTCGTACACGATGGCGAGACGATTGGCGCTTCAGACGACTCTGGCGTCGGTCGGCAATGGCGTTCTGTGGCTGCGAAGCTACGGCCGGAAAGCCCAGTCAGCTGTCGCCTGTGCGGACGACCATCGCTTGAATCCGAGATGCTGCCGGTCGCTGCTCGCGGAATGATCTGCGGCGGGTGTGCGGACGCCGTCGAGGATGCCCTGGCCCGGGGCCGGCTGGTTGAGTGATAAACCGTGGACCGCCGCGTTGTGACCTGAGTTGCAGATCAGTAGAGCAGAAACGACTCACGAACTGCCGTGAAATCGCGGATTTCGTCGCTCCACTCGGCGGTAATGCGGTCGAGTGGGATCTGCGCTTCGACGTGCTGCCGGAGCGACGGCGATCCGGCCAGGATGTCGATGGGCATCTTCTCGTGCTCGTATTCGTACGGTGGCTGGCGCCACGCGAAGCGAGCCGGATCCGTGCGGTGGAATTCGAGCAGCAGCGCGGCGGCGACCGCACCCGGACGGAAGACCGCCCGGTCGGTCACGTGAATCTGACATCCGCCGCACGGTGTTTTGGCGTGCTTCTGAAACGTGGGCTCGAACACGGCGGGCCTGAACCAGACGCCCGGCAGCTGCCGCGCGTTCATAGCGGCAGCAAAGCGTTCGGCATGGATCCACGGCGCTCCCACGAGCTCGAAGGGACGCGTGGTCCCGCGCCCCTCCGAGAGCATGGTTCCTTCGAAGAGCACCGTGCCGGGATAGGCGATCGCGCTGTCGAGCGTCGGCATGTTCGGCGAGGGCATGACCCACGGCAGCCCTGTCGCGTCGAAGTATTGGTCGCGCGTCCAGCCGTCCATCCGCAGCACCTCGAGCTTCGCGCCGATCGCGAAGTGCTCGTTGAACAGGCGGGCGAGCTCGCCGATGGTCATCCCGTGCCGCATCGGAATGGGAAACAGGCCTACGAACGACTCGTAGCCGGGATGGAGCATCGGGCCTTCGACGTCGCGGCCCCCAATCGGGTTGGGCCGGTCGCACACGACGACCTGCACGCCGTGTCTCTGCGCGGCACGCAGGCAGTTGGCCATCGTGTAGATGTAGGTGTATATCCTCGCGCCGACGTCCTGAAGATCGACGACGAGCAGATCGAGGCCGGCGAGCATCTCGGCGGTGGGCCCTCGCGTCTCGCTGTACAGCGAGTAGATCGGAACACCGCGGCGCGCGTCGTCGACGTGCGGCGTCTCGATCATGTTGTCTTGTACGTCGGAGCGGAAGCCGTGCTGCGGCCCGAAAATGGCCGCCAGTGTCGCGCCGGGCACCTCGGCCACTCTATCGACCAGGTGGCGGAACGATGCGTCCACAGACGCCGGATTCGAGACAATTCCCACCCGCCGCCCTCGCAGCAGGTCTGAACCGAGCAGCCGTTCGAGGCCGAGCGTCACTCGCATGTGTGCATTGTAGGGGAAGCCGCGGATCTGGCCGGGGTGCATTTGAACTGACGTCGAATGACCCCGGCCCCACGATCAGTCGCAGTCACTCATGTGGTGCGGGGCCATTCACCCTGTCGTCCTGTGTGCCCCGGCAAAGTTCGCGCCGTCTTGCGTCGCCAGCCCGCGCGGGACACACTAATCCTGTGGCACACCCTGACCCCGCCGCCGAACCGCGCCGCCTGATCGTTGGCATCACCGGAGCGAGCGGATCCATCTACGGCATCCGTCTGCTCGAGCGGTTGCGGACGCTGAACGTGGAAACGCACCTGATTCTCAGCCGGTGGGGCGCTCGCACGCTGCTGCACGAAACGCCGTACAGCGTCGAGCAGGTGCAGCGGCTGGCTACGCATGCGTATGCGTCTACGGATCAAGGCGCGCCCGTCTCGAGCGGTTCGTTCGTGACGCTCGGGATGATCGTTCTGCCGTGCAGTATGAAGACGCTTGCGCAGATTGCCACCGGCCTAGGCGACAGCCTCGTACCTCGCGCGGCGGACGTGGTGCTGAAGGAGCGCCGCCGGCTCGTCCTGGGCGTACGCGAGGCGCCGCTGCACGAGATTCATCTCGAGAACATGCTGCGGCTGGCGCGCATGGGCGTCATCATCTCGCCCCCGGTGCCCGCGTTCTACACCCACCCCGCGACCGTGGACGACATCGTCGATCACACGGTGACGCGCATGCTGGATCTCTTCGGTCTGCATACGGACACCACGCCGCGATGGGATGGAGAGATGCGTGCCGCCCGCGCCTGATCGCATCGAGACTGGCCGGCTCGTACTCCGGCGGCCGGTCGACGACGACGCCGAGGCCATCTTCGCGCGGTACGCAGGCGACGCGGAGGTAACTCGGTTTCTCGGATGGGCCCGTCACACATCGGTCGATGACACGCGGGCATTCCTCGCGTTCAGCGCCCGTGACTGGAGTCAGTGGGGCGTCGGACCTTACCTGGTCGAACGGCAGGGCGAGGGCGTATTGATTGGCAGCACGGGACTGGCGCTCGAGACGTTCGAACGCGCAGCGACCGGCTACGTGTTCGCGCGCGACGCCTGGGGCAAGGGCTACGCAACCGAGGCGCTCCGTGCGATGGTCGCACTTGCCCCGTCGATTGGCGTGCGGCGCCTGTACGCCTTGTGCCACCCGCTCCATGACGCGTCCAGGCACGTCCTTGAAAAATGCGGTTTTGAGCGCGAGGGCGTGCTGCGCCAGTACGCGGAGTTCCCGAACCTGGCTCCCGGCGAGCTCGCCGACGTGCTCTGCTTTTCACGCGTCTTCTATGTCAGCCAACGCGCGTGACGTCGTCGTGACAGGCGGAACGGGATATATCGGACAGCGGCTGGTCAGCCACCTTGCGTCCCGCGGCCATCGCGTGCGCGTGCTAGCGCGGCGGAGTGCCCTCGGCCGAGTGCCTGCCGCTGCAACCGCAATCGAGGGCGATGCACTCGACGCGGCGTCGGTAGTGAGTGCCCTCCAACCGGGCGACACCATCGTCCACCTCGTCGGCACACCGCATCCGAATCCAAGCAAGGCCGCGCAATTCGAGCGCGTCGACCTCGCCTCGATCGTGGCGACGACGACGGCGGCGCGCCAGGTGGCACCGGCTCACCTGATCTATGTGAGCGTCGCGCATCCGGCCCCGGTCATGCAGGCGTATATCGCGGTACGGACTAAGGGCGAAGCCGCGGTGACTGCGATCGGCTGTCCCGCGACGATCGTGCGGCCCTGGTATGTGCTGGGCCCCGGCCACTGGTGGCCTGTCGCGCTGATTCCCGTGTACGCGATCGCGCGGGCGATTCCGAAGATGCGCGACGGCGCCATACGATTAGGCCTGGTGACGGTCACCGACAGGGTGTGGACTCTGATCGGTGCCGTCGAGCATCCACCCGCCGCAGGCGTCCAGATGTTCAACGTGCCAGAGATCAAGGCGTGGGGAAAACGGCGACCACGATGAAATGCGGAATGGGGAATGCGGAATGCGGAATGCGGAATTGGATTCTGCATTCGGAGCAGTGTGACGAATGTTCCTTCCTGTCATTGACAAGTACTCTGGCGAATCCATCGGCCAGGTTCCAATAGCTGACGCGGCCGCGGTGGATGTGGCCGTTCGTGCGGCGCACGCGGCCTTCCGCACCTGGCGCGAGCGCCCGGCGCACGAGCGTGCACGTATCCTCGCTCGCACGGCGGACCTCATCGAAGAGAAACGGGATCTGTTCGCGCGTACGATCGCGCGTGAAGCGGGCAAAGCGCTGAAGCACGCGATTGGCGAGGTCGCGCGCAGCATCGAGACATTCAGGTTTTCCGCCGACGAAGCCAAGCGGCTTCACGGTGAAACGGTTCCGATGGACGCCTCCGCGTCCGGCGAACAGCGCGTCGGGTTCTACCTGCGCTTTCCGCTGGGTGTCGTGGCGGCGATCACGCCGTTCAACTTTCCGCTCAATCTCGTCGCACACAAGGTGGGCCCAGCGCTCGCCGCCGGCAACTGCATCGTCCTGAAACCGGCGGAAGAGACGCCATTGACAGCCGTTCTGCTCGGCGAGGTTCTGGCGGAGGCCGGGCTGCCGCCACACGTTTTCGAACTGATCCACGGTGACGGTCCAACAACCGGTGAGTCACTCGTGACGCATGCCGTACCGGCCAAGGTCTCGTTTACGGGCAGCCCTCCAGTGGGCGCACGCATTCTTCAAGTCGCCGGCTTGAAGCGGGTCACGCTGGAGCTCGGCAACAACTCTGGCACGATCGTGGAGCCCGACGCCAATCTCGGCCAGGCTGTGCCGCGGTGCGTACTGTCCGCATTCGCCAATGCCGGACAGGTCTGCATCAGTCTGCAGCGTCTCTACGTGCACGAAGCCATCGCGCCGGCGTTCATCGACGCGTTCGTCACAGCGACCGAGTCGCTCGTCGTCGGTAATCCGCTCGACTCTGCCACGGACGTGGGCCCGCTCATTTCGGATGACGCCGCCGATCGCGCGGAACGATGGATTCGGGATGCCGTCGCACAAGGCGCACGGCTGCTCACTGGCGGGCGCAGGGAAGGACGTCTGGTCTGGCCCACAGTACTGACCAATACTCGCCCCGACATGGCGGTGATGTGTCAAGAAGCGTTCGCGCCGCTCGTGTCGATCGTCACGTACCGCGACTACGACGAAGCGCTCGATCTCCTCGGCGACACGCCCTACGGCCTGCAGGCCGGTGTCTACACCAACGACGTGCGCAAAGCGTTCGAGGCCGTCCGCCGGCTCGACATGGGCGGCGTGATGATCAACGACACGTCTATATTCCGTGTCGATCACATGCCGTACGGGGGCAACCGGATGAGTGGCATCGGCCGCGAGGGCGTACGGTTCGCGGTGGAAGAGATGACGTCGCTGCGGATGGTGGTGTTCAATCTTCAATAGTCTGCAGTCTGCGGTCTTCGGTCTGCGGGGCCTGCAGCCTGGAGCCTGCCGCCCGCAGCCTGCCGCATGCAGCGAGGCCTACCTTGTGAAGATTCGCCGGTAACCTCCGGCAATGAGCGCCGAGATGTCTGCAAGAATCCGCGGCAAGCTGAGGCCGCCCGGATACGCGAGGTAATGCGGCTCCCAGATTGGATGAAATTTCTCTTTGTAGGTCCGCAGGCCCTTGAAGTTGTAGAAGGTCTCGCCATGGCCGTACACGAAGCGGCCCAAACGCGACCAGAGTGGGGCGACCGGAGATTTCTCGAGACCCGCCAGCGGCGCCATCCCGAGATTGAACCGCCGGTAGCCCTGTTCACGGCCCCAGACGAGGATCGATGCGAGCAGGGCATCCATGATGCCTTTTGGCGCGCTGCTCCGATACCGCATCAGGTCCATCGAGAGCTCGGTCCCGCCTGCCCCCTGCCACAGGTTGGCGAACGCTTCCACGTGTTCGCCACGCTCCATCACCGCGATCGGGAAACGCGCCAGGTAGCTCTCGTCGAAGAAGCCAAGTGAAAAGCCTTTTTCGGCCGACGCCTTGTCCGACAGCCATTCGTTCGAAACGCGTCGAAGTTCTGCCATGAACGCCGGCGTCATCTCTGGCGCCGCCACGACTCGGAACGTGCAGCCCTCTTTGAGGACGCGCCGAAGTGTCATGCGAAGCGTCTTCGCCGTACCGCCGCCATCCAGGGTGAAATCCGTCAAGGGAACGTGTGCTTCCTCGCCGAGCTTCGCGAAGGTCAAGCCGAAGTCGGCGTACTTGTGCAGCCAGTCGCGCGTCGCCTCGTAGAAGACGGGCACGCCCTGATAATCGTCCACACGCTCCAGAAAGCGTTTCACGAGGCCTTGGGATTTGTCCCGGGGACCGACAGGATCGCCCAACGCGGCCCACGTCCGGCCCTGCACGCTGTACATCAGGAAGGCCGTCCGATCGTCGTTCCAGAGCAGCGCCTTGTCGCGCAGGAACACGAGATTCGCCCACGTCCGCTCTTCGCCGGCCAGCACCGTCGCGGCGACTGCCAGCTCCTCGTCATCTGGCCGGACGACGGCGGGAGGCGCCGGTCGCAACAGCTGGCGAAGGCCGACGAACAGCATCGCGACCAGGACACCGACCGTTGCGCGCAGGAAGCGGGGCGCATCCTGCTCCGCCTCGAACCGCCACCACAGATCCTGCGAATATTCGACGTGCCGGAATGCGAACAGTCCCAGAAAGACCGACGCAATCACGACGGCGCACGTCGCCGTGAGCCATGCCGTCGAGAACGGGATGTCGAACAGCGCAGCCTTCCGATCGAACTCCTGATGGCTCGGAAGGAAGATCACCAGCAGGGTCGCCAGGACGATCGCTTCCTCGTAGTCCCCACCCTTCAGCAGCGATGCTGCGATACCGAGGATGAGGAACACGATGGCCAGGAAATACGCGGCGTCGAGCCGTCGCGCCAGTCCCCACGAGACCACCAGCAACCCGAAGCCGACGAGGCTGCCGACGAAGTGCGACAGCTCGAGCACGGGCAGCGGAAGGAATCCTGTCAGCCAGTTGATCCGGGAAATGTCACCCGGCGTGGCGCCCGAGAACATCAGCACGGCGCCCGCAAGCATCGCGAACACGGCCAGCAGCTTTGGCGCGATCGACGCGGTCAGGGTTCCGAACGCGTTGCCCCACCGGATCATGTGGTGGCGCCGCTGATAGAACTCGTCCACGAGCAGCACGCCCAACGCGATGGCGAGCGGCAGCAGGTAGTAGATGATCCGGTACATCGCCAGCGCCGGAAGGAACGCGTCGGCGTCAATCCATGGCTTGAGCAGCAGGATCATCAGCGACTCGAACACACCGATGCCCCCAGGCACGTGGCTGACGAGCGCGATGAGCTGCGCGGCGAGAAACGCGCCGAGGAAGTATGCGAAGTCCGGCCGCGGGTCCGGCAGCAGCACGAACGGCACCGCCGCCGCGAGCCCCCAGTCGAGCGCTGAGAGGATGAACTGCGCCCCAATCAGCGGCGCTGACGGCAGCGACAGTTCGGCGCCGCCGACCTTGATCGGCCGCCGCCAATAGATCGGCGCGAGCGCGTACGCGCCCGCGATCGCCGCGAGCCCCCATCCGACGGCCCGCGTCAACGCCGGTTCCACGACACCGTTCGCGTCTTTGAGCGGGCTGAAGAGCAGGCTCCACGCGCCGAGCGAGATCAGACCGAGCCAGAACGTCCCCGAGTAGAACAGCACCACGCGCGAGATGTCCTGACCGCTCAGTCCCCAGCGCGAGTAGAAGCGATACCGTGCCGACGTTCCCGAGAGCAGCGCGAATCCGACATTGTTCGCGATCGCATACCCGACGAACGACGCCATCGAAATCTGCCACTTCGGAATCGGCCGCCGGATGTACACGAACGCCAGCTGGTCGTAGCCGGTGAGGATGACGTAATTCAGAACCGTGAAGCCGATGGCCGCGAGAACCGCCGATGGAGGCAGCGCACGAATCGCGTCGGCGACGCTGTGGATAGAGAGATGGCGGATCTCGCGTGTCAGCACCCAGAGCGCGGCGGCGAAGAGCAGCAGCCCGAGGAGTGGCGAGAGACGGTACCAGAAGCGGCCCATGCGATACGGAACAGCAGGTGGGCCGGCGGGCCCACCTTGACTGTAACTCGGAAGCGCGTTCACGCGTCATGGCGTCGTTACCTTGCGACGGCTGGGTTGACGAGACGCGTCGAGTGTTTACGACTGAAGTAAGCGCGAATGTTCGCGCACGCGATCTTTCACGGGTTCTGGCCCGCTCTCGCGTGCGTTCATGTGGCGCGCTCTGTGCTGAACCGCACGACCGCACGGCGTCGCGACCATTTGTCGTCCATGACGCCAGCATGAAAGGAGTTGGGCATGCAACGACGAAGCGCGTGGATCTCGGCTGGAGTCCTGCTCGCGGCTGTGCTTGGCGTGGTGCCGACCGCATCCGCCCAGCGGTATCAGCAGCACAACATCGTGTCGGATGGATCCGTCCCCGCCGATATCAAAGACCCGCAACTCGTGAACCCGTGGGGACTGAGCGCGAGCGCCACCAGCCCGTGGTGGGTGT
>JBKPMA010000213.1:0-21522 GCA_046731935.1 Acidobacteriota bacterium | reverse complement strand
GCTCATGCCCGACGACGATCCTCACGCGCGGTAAGCAGATCGGACCTTCGCCAGTGCGGCCGTGATCAGCGTCGCGATGCCGGCAGGATGATGGCGCAGGAGGCACGCGAGACCGGCCGCCGCCTCAGGCCAGCGCCGAGGCGAGCCGCAAGCGGCCTTCACCTGTTCGACTACCCGACCGCCAAAATCCGCCCGCACGATCCTGATGCCGTCGGCGAGAGCTCGCCGGCGCTCGGCGCTGGCGCGAACGTACCGTCGTTCGGCCTTGCGGACGCGGACCGCCGAACGCAGCATGAGCTGAGCATCGCTGCTCATGTTTGCGCCGTGGTGCCGGTACTCGAGGACGATCTGATGGTGGCAGCCAAAGCTGCGCTGCCGCGCCAGGCGAAGATTGAGCTCGAAGTCGGCCGACCCTCCGCCGACCGAGCGGAACGGCGCCTCCCCGAGAACGTCGCGCCTGTACATGACGACACCGGGCGTCCAGATGTAGTTGGACCGCAGCAGATCGGCATAGGTCGGCGGATCGGCGTGATTCTGCGGCGGCACGTGGAGCGCCGAGCCGTCCTCGGCGATCAGCTGCAGGTGCCCGGTGACAAAGCCCCACTCGGGATGCAGTCTCAGCGCGGCGAGCCCTGTCGCGATGGCGTCAGGCAGGAGCCTGTCATCTGCGTCGAGAAACACGACGAATGCGCCGCGACTGTGGCTGAGGCCCGTATTGCGCGCCGCGGGAGCGCCAGCGTTGCGCTGGAGCACACAGCGGGTCCAGGGCATGGTCGCCGCCTTCGATGCGGTGTCGTCTGTCGATCCGTCGTCGACCAGGATGCTCTCGACCGCGGCATGCGACTGGGCGCGGATGCTTTGCAGGGAGTCGTGAAGGAACCGCCCCTGGTTGTAACAGGGGACGATGACCGAGACCAGTGGAACGTCGGGAGTCGCTGACATTGGAACGACGACTCGCGCGGAGCTCACGCCTCCGTACTCGACGGCCTGCGGCGAGTGCGCACCAGCGATTGAACGGCGCGGTGCATACGCCCACGCCATTGCTGCAGGCGCCGGCCGAGCCGACGAAGACGTGGATATGCAGATGACCGGCGCGCGCGCCGAACCGCACGCCACAGCTCTGGATCCGTGGGGAAGACCTGCTTCAGATAGCCCGCCAACCATCGCAGATAACGAAGACGTGCGTCGTCCAACTCGCCGGACCGTGCCGCTACATGGCACGAGGAGTCTCTGTGCTGCCGGTACCGATCCAGGCAGACATCCACGATCAAGGCGGCGGCGTTCACGCAGATCTTCGCGTGGAATACCTGGTCCGTGTAGACCGCCTGAAACGACTCCTCCCAGCCGCCAACACGCTCCACGACGCTCCGTCGCACGAGCACGCTCCCCATGCACGGCACGGTGCCGCCGTCGTTGAGGAAGTTCACGAGCATGCGCGGAGGTGGCACCACGACATCTGGCGCGACGCCGTACTTGCGCCACGTCCGGTCTTTCCCTGCATCTGCCGGCCGGCCCGTCCAGCTGTGCCAGTACTCCGTCGCTGCGTAGACGATTCCAACTTCCGGATGCGCGTCGAGCACTGGAACCTGGTACGCAAGCTTTCCGGGCAGATAGACATCGTCGGCATCGAGGTACGCAAGGTACTCGCCGACGGCATGCACCGTGCCGAGGTTTCGTGCGGCGCTCGCGCCGCGGTGCAGATTACCCGGGTGCGAGAGCACACGGATGCGATCCGGATAGCGCGCCGCATACCCGCACGCGATCTCCCGACAGCGATCGATCGAGCCGTCGTCAACGAGCAGCAGCTCCCAGTCCTCGAACGTCTGCGCGAGCACGCTCTCGACGCTCTCTGCGAGGAATGCGTCGGCGTTCAGGAACGGCGTGACGATCGACACGCGGACGGCGCGGTCTTTCATAGCCGTCAGTCGATGCATACGGTCCCCATCCAGCGCTCGAAGGCCGGACCATCGCAGTCCGCCACCGCGTGCCGAGGCAGGGCGTGCAGGTCGGAGCACCCGCTCTCGAGTGCGCGAGCTTCTGTGGTGCACGCCCACGCGAACCCATTCTGCGCGACGATGCGCCGCACGTGCTCGTTGTGAGCCCCGTGCGGGTAGGCAAAGCCGGCCACGCTGCGATTCACGAGCCGTTCGCAGACGCGCTTGCTTTCCTCGATTTCCCCTTCACACTCGGCCGCGTCGAGCACAGGCAAGACGGGATGCGTGTTCGTGTGAGCCCCGACGTCCAGCCCGGAGCGGGCGGACCATGCGATGAGCTCGGCGGTCGTCATCGGCCGACCGTCACAGGCCCAAGCACTCACGCCGGCGGCGCGCCGCAGGGATGCCACTACCCGCTCGCGAACTGCTGCGGAACAGCCACGCAGGCGTCCGTACACTTCGTTGTACACGCGTTGCCGTTCGGTAGTCGGCTCTTGCCACGCTCGCCATGAACGCGACACTTCCCGATCGTCGCCCGCGCCGACAGAGACGCCCCAGGTCTGCCGCCCGTCGTCCACATCGCAGGTGATGGGCACGGTCTCGGCGAGGATCAACGTGGCGAGCTCGTCCCACCAGTATGGACACGTGCGATCGAGGAAGCCCGTCGCGACGAACAGAGTGGCCGGCACGCCAGCGTGCAGGAGGCTCGGGCTCGCCTCGCTCAGGTTGTCGGCGTAACCATCATCAAACGTCACGGCGGCGGCGTTCGCAGGCAGCGTTCGCCGTTCGAGCCGGCTGACGAGCTCCGTCATCGATAGCACGGTCCGCGTTCGACACAGAACCGTGAGCTGCTCGACGAAGTGTTTCGGCGAGACCGCGAGTCCCCACGGATCCACGGCCGGCGTGCCGATGCGGTGATACATCAGGATGAGCGGACGCGGCGGTGCGGAGAACACGCGTCGGCGGACCCGCTGAAAGAGCCTTCGCATGTCAGGGCCCGTGCTTGCGCGCGCGTACCGCGACGATGACTGGATACGCGTCGTCGAACGCGTCCAGATCCGCCTTGGCGACCTCTTCGACGGCCAGGCCCTGAAGAAATGCGGTCGCTGCGAACACGTTCCCGTACTGCTCGATCATCACGGCGGGCTCGTCGAATACCTCGACGAACAGCCGCCGCAACGACGCCGCGGTGAACGACCAGAACCACGTGTCTTTCCACTCGCCTCGATCGATCTGACTGATCCCAGGCGTCGTCACGAGCACTACGCCTCCGGGCGCCAGCGCGCGGTGAAGAGAGCGCACCGCGGCACGCACGTCGTACACGAGCTGCAGCGTCTGCGTCAGCACGATGCAATCGTACGCGTTGGCTGGCAGCACCCTCGCGTCGGCGAGATCACCCACGATGGTCGCGCGCGAGTTGCCGGCATGCACATGCAAGACGTCAACGCTGGATACCCGGTCGGCGCCAAACCTGCGGGTGTAGCTATCGTCGCCGACCTCGAGTACGCGCCCGCCGATCGCCGCGGCATTCCGTGTGAGAAAACGCTCGATGTAGTACCGGTCGATTGGCTGACCGCGATCGAACCCGAAGTGCCGGCTGATCGGAGTCGTTCGACGCAGATCGCCGAAGCGCACCCTACCGGGGCCAGGAACCGGATGACCACCATTCAAAAGCTTGGTTCCGCGGCCAGCCGACACGAGTGCTCTGAAGCGGCGGCGCACCCCACCGGTCACTTCCGCGAATGCGAGGCTCGGGGACGCTCTCGCGATGCGCGCGAGCGTCGGCAGCGTCTGGGCGAGCTTCGCGCCTTTCTGGCGCTCGCGATAGCGGGAGTACGCCATCTCCTGCGCGTAGCATCGGCGCCAGCGTCGACGGCCCTCGATCCAGGCGGTACGGTCCAGACGATCGGCGGTGGATGGTGGCTCGTATCGCGCCTGCACCTCGAGAGCGCTCTGCAGCATGGCCCAGTGGTTCGCAGACATGTTGTCGCCATGAAGGCGGTATTCGGCGACCAGCTCGGGATGCGCGGTGATGGGATAGGCAGCGGCCATCCGTAAGTACAGGTCGTAGTCCTCACATCGAGCCAGGCGCTCGTCGAACCCGCCTATCGCTTTCAGGCACTCGCGGCGGTACATCACGGCACCGTGCATGGCAATGAAGTTTCCGCGCAGCAGCGATCGATACGCCGACTCGCCTGGCGGCTCGAAACGGACGCCGGTCACGTCTCCAAGACTATTCAGATAGAGATGTCCGCCATACACGAGGCCGCTTCGCGGCGCCCGCGCGAAGCAGGCCAGTCCTGCTTCAATCGCGACCGGTTGGAGACGATCGTCGGCATCGAGAAAAATGACGTACGACGTGCTGAGAGCTGCCAGTCCGGTGTTGCGCGCGGCGGCCAAGCCGCGATTCGGCTGACGTATCAGACGCACGCCAGGAAACCTTGCAACGATGCTCGCGGGATCGTCGTTGGAGCCGTCGTCGACGACGACGACATCGTCGGCTTTGATGCGCTGGGCGGCGATGCTGGCGAGCGCCTCTTCGAGGAAGTGAGCGTGATTGTAGGTCGTGACGACGATCCCGACTGAAAAACGATTGTCGCGGCCCGGCGACGTGAGCGCGCCTCGCGCGTCTGCCTGCGCAGGAGACGCTTCTTGATCAATCACGGTCGATCCGATCTGCGCGCGCGTGCGCGCCGGCGGCTCGGCTCTCTGTCCAATCAGAGGCGAATATCCGCCGGCTCTTGCGGACCATGTGGTGCACTGCCACCGTCGGACAGTGTGCGAGCAGCGTGGCCAGCGTGCGGGCTTGCCGGACCCCGAACCGGTGGCGTTTGAGATCGCCTCGAAGGCGGTCCACCATCTGGGTGCCGTAGAACTCACACCACTGCCGCACGGCGCGTGCGATGTCTGGTCGCATCGCAGGGTCGGTTTCGTCCCGCTCGCGTCGCAGCACCGCGAGGGTGGCGCGGAGCATGACCTCGGGATCGGTAGACATGCTGTCGCCGTGCTGCCGGTAGCGGACGAGCGGCGCGTCGATGAACCGCACGCGGTCGTCACGCGCGAGGCGCAAGTACACCGCGTAGTCGGCCGCCGGTCCGAGCCGCTGTGGGAATCCTCCGATGGCACGTAATGCGTCGCGCCGGAAGATCGCGGCACCGGGCGTCCAGACGAAGTTCTTCGGGAGCCACTCCTGATACAAGCGGGCGGGATCGATCGAATCGTACTGCACGGGCAGCGTACGCCCCTCGCTGTCCATGGCCAGGCAGCGGCCGACAACTGCAGCCGCGTCGTGGTCGCGCTCGAGCTCGACCGCACTGCGCGCCACTGAACCCGGAATCAACTCGTCATCGGCGTCCAGGAACACGACCAGTTCACCCGCCGCGGCGGCCAAGCCGGCGTTCCGGGCCGACGACACGCCGGCGTTAGGTTGCGCCAACAAGGTCGCCCCTTCTGACAGTGCCACGGCCGCCGTGTCATCCGTGGACCCGTCATCGACGACCAGGCACTCGAGCGAACGGACCGGCTGCGCCTTGGCGCTCCTGATCGCGGCCACCAGAAATCGAGCCTGGTTGTAGCAAGGAATGACCACCGACACCGGTGAGCGGGGTTCAGCGGTGGACATGTAGGGAACGTCGCCAGACGAAGGGTGCCGGGGCGGGAAGGGGCATCGGCCTCTCACTCGCGCATCCTGCAACGCACGTACCGCTGACACGCCGAAGGCCCTGGCCTGTCGTCGACGCAGCTACTGCTGAGCTGGAGTCCGGGAATCGCAGCCGATCCGTGTGCCGCCCGAGGCGACGACGAGCGTGTGTGCCGGCCCGAATGCAGCGTGGCCTGGGACTCAAACCGACGGCGCCCGCCCAAACAGTTGACAGCGTTTCCACGAAGAGTGAAACTTCGTTCTTACATAGTTCGTCTATGCAAAGGTGAACTGATGAAGGCGCCGAAAGGTAAGAACGAGCTGCTCCCGGGCACGCTCGAGATGTTGGTCCTGAAAACGCTGTCAATCGGACCGATGCACGGCTACGGCATCGCCCAGCACATTCAGGCGATCTCGGCTGACGTGCTGACGATCGAAGAAGGATCGCTCTATCCCGCGCTGCAGCGCATGCTCGTCAAGAAATGGGTGTCGGCCGAATGGAGGATCTCGGCCAACAACCGGCGGGCGCGGTTCTACACGCTCACCCCGGCCGGAAAGAAGCAGCTCGGCGTCGAGGAGTCGCGATTTTCGGAGATGTTCGGCGCGATCATGCGCGTGATGAAGACAACATAGTCCTCCGGGGTGTCCGGGTCTGACTCGCCAAGGGGAATGCTGTGAGTTCTCTCCTCCAACGTCTGCTGTTTTTCTTCCGTCGCGATCAATTCGATCGGGACCTGGACGACGAGCTGCGCTTTCACGAAGAGATGAAGGCGCAATCCTTCGCGGACGGCATGAGCGGCGAGGAGGCGCAGCTGGCGGCGCGGCGACGGCTCGGCAATCCGCTCCGGCTGCGCGAACAAGCGCGTGAGCCCTGGACGTTCCCGGCGATCGAGACGATCGCCCAGGACGTGCGTCACGCGCTGCGGTTGATGCGGCGCGATCCGGGGTTCACTGCCACGGCACTCGCCACGCTCGCGCTCGGCATCGGCCTCAACACCGCGATCTTCTCCGTCGCCTACGGCGTACTCTGGCGCCCCCTGCCGTATCCAAATGCCGATCGCCTCGTCATTCTCGCGACAGCGCAGCGGACGGACAAAGGCGTCAAGACGTTCACCAACTGGACGCCCCTCACGTACGAGGCACTGCGCCCGCGCGTCACCGCGCTGGAGGATGTTGCCGCCTACAACTCGATCGACGCGCAGCTCTCCGGACGCGGCGAGCCGCTGCGGCTGGACGCCCTCGAGGTGAGCCCGAACTTCTTCACCACTTTGGGCGTCAGTCCTGCGCGCGGCCGTTCCTTCCTCACAGCCGCGACGTCAGACGACGATCGCAGCGCCATCATCAGCGATCGGCTGTGGCGCGCGTCGCTCAACGCCGATCCCGCGGTCGTCGGCCAGTCCATCACCATCGACGGCCTCCCGCGTACCATCGTCGGCGTCCTGCCGCCGGATTTCAGCTTCAGGCCGGTGGTCAGTTTCGGCGCGCTGCCGGAAGCCGACATCTTTCTACCGAGCCGGTGGCCCGGCGACGACGGCAGCAGCGCGTTTCTCTTCCTGCTGGGCCGCATGAAGCCGGGAGTGACGGCCGAACGCACGGCCGCCGAGCTGACGCCGCTGGTCAATGACAAGACGATCGCGCCCTCCGGCGCACTGGCCCCTGAGGGCGTGCTCTCGTCGGACATTCCCACGATCGGCCGCGTGTTTGATTTGCAGGAATACGGCGCTGCGACGGCACGCACGCTGCTGGCAATTCTGTTCGGTGCCGTGTCGTTCGTGCTGCTGATCGCGTGCGTCAACGTCGCGAATCTGCAGATGGCGCGGCTCACCGCCCGGCGCGGCGAACTGTCGGTGCGCATGGCCATCGGCGCGGGACGCCGGCGGATCGTGCGCCAGTTGCTGACCGAAGCGGTCGTCCTGTCGTTGCTGGGCGCCGCGATGGGCGTCCTGATCGCGCAGATCGCCATCTACGTCACGCTGCCGCTCGTGCCTGAAGTCCTGCTCCCACGCCTCGGCGCCGTCGTAATCGACGCGCGCGTCGTGGCGTTCTCTATCGGCCTGTCGCTCGTCGCCACGCTGCTGATCGGGATGGTTCCGGCGCTGCGCGTGAGCGGTGCCGCCTTCGGCGAAGGCCTCGCGCTGCACGCCGGCGAGACGCGCACGACCAGCGATCGTCAGGGCGAGCGGCTGCGGACGCTGCTGGTGGCCAGCCAGATCGCGATGACGCTCGTGCTCCTGATCGGCGCGGGGCTGCTGGTCCGCAGCTTCATGCGTCTCACGTCGGTGTCGCCTGGCTTCGCAGTGGGCGGACGCGACGGCGTCGTGCAGACCGTCAGGGTGACGCTGCCCGAACGCCTCTACCCCGAGCCCGAGCGGATCCATGCGTTCGCTCGCGGCGTGCGCGATCGCATCCAGTACCTGCCGGGCGTCACGTCCGCAAGCCTGATCAACTCGGTACCGTTCGGGATGATGTTCATCCAGCTCGACTTCTACATACTCGGTCGGCCGAACCCGACCCTCGATGCCGGGACACCGAAGATCGATCCGCACTATTTCGAGACGATGGGGATTCCGCTGCTGGCCGGACGCGACTTCACGGAACGCGATACGGCGGACGCGCCGAAGGTGGCCATCGTCAGCGAGCGCATCGTGCGCGAATACTTTCCGGGTGGCCCAGGCGAAGCGTTGGGCCAGCGCGTGCGTCTGGGCGGCAGCGACGACTGGCTGACCGTCGTCGGCGTGGTCGCGGACGTCCGTCAGATGGGACTCGATCGGAAGGTGCAGCCCATGATCTATGCGCCGTTCCAGCAGGAGCGCGGCGGCTTCGTACGCTTCGTGTCGTTCGTCGCGCGCACCAATTCACCGGCCAGCGTCGCCGAAGGCATCCGCGCGGAAATCCGTCGCGCCGCGCCTGACCTACCGATCGAGACCACACGAACGATGGACGAAGCGGTGGCAGCCTCAGTGGCGCAGCCGCGCTTCAGGACGGTGTTGCTCGCGCTCTTCGCGATCGCGGCCACCCTGATCGCGACGTGCGGCGTCTACGGCCTGATGGCGTACGCCGTCACGCAGCGCCGCCGCGAGATCGGTGTGAGGATGGCGCTCGGAGCGGACAGGCGCGATGTGCTGCGCCTCGTGCTCGCCCGCGCGCTCCGCGTCGTCGGCACCGGCGTGATACTCGGCCTCGCCGGCGCCTTCGCGGTGACGCGCGTGCTGCAGCGGTTCCTGTTCGGCGTAACGCCGACGGACCCGATCGCGTTCACCGTGGTCACGCTCGCGCTGATCGCGGTCGGCGTGACGGCCGCGTGGATGCCGGCGAGGCGTGCGACCAGAATCGATCCCGTGGCCGCGCTACGCGCCGAGTAGCGCGGCCGCCAGTCTCGCCTCAATGGGCTGCTCCCTCTTATCGTGACGATACGGGCGAGGGCGAGGCCGCCTTGTCCTTGGCGTACGCGTCGAGCGCCTCGTACCGCTCCCGGTTGGCCTCGGGTGCATCTTTGACGGTGACATCGAGGTGCATTACGCGGCGGCTGTCTGCGGTGTATTTCGGCCACGCCGGCAGGCCCGGACCATTCGGGTCGCCGGTTCGGGCGAAGTTGGCCCAGTACGACGTCATCTCGTCCGAGAGCTTCCGGTCCTCATCCGTCCACGGGGTTTTCGGCAGCGACAACGCCAGCGATCCGAATACGTACTCGATCTCGCCCGCGTGACGCGCGCCGATGTCGGCCGCTGTCGCGGGGCGTCCCATGACGGCGTTCCCCTCGGGTACCGGAATCTTGCGATCGAACGAGTACCGGTAGACCGGTGACTTTCCCGTCGCGAGGTGCGTCTCGATCCACTTCCACGTGCCGTAGCCAATGAACGTGTCGCTGCCGAGCGACGCGGCGGCTTCGAACGCATCGGCGTCGCTGCTGACGCCGTAGGCTTTCACGACGGCGTCCGCATGATCGCCGAACTGCTTCTTGGCGTTCTCGGTGAAACTCTGGACGGTCGGCTTGTTCGGGTTCAGCGTGACCGCCATGCGGATCTCGTCGGCGTTCCAGCCTGCGAGCAAGGGCACGTGGTTCTGCTCCCCCGCCGCGTAGATCGCCGGCACGGGTTTCGGGAACACATACCCATCGACGACGGGCCAGAACTGCGCTTTCGCTTTGACGGCAGCGTCCATCACGTCCTGCGCCGACTTGGCGCGCAATGATGCCAGCGAATCCGCCTGTGCCGACGTCGCAAACGTCGAGCCCTGCTGCTCGGCGGCAGCAAGGGGCATCGAGCGCTCGGTGAGTGTGAAGAACGCACCGCTCTCACCGATGGCCTTCTGGAAGAGACCCTTCGCAAGCGGCGTCGCCACCAGCGCGCTGACCGAGAACGAGCCCGCGGATTCGCCGAAGATCGTCACGTTCGACGGATCGCCGCCGAACGCCGCGATGTTGGCCTTCACCCATTTGAGCGCCGCGATCTGGTCGAGCAGGCCGTAGTTGCCTGAAGCGTGCGACGGAGACTCTTTGCTGAGGTCCGGGTGGGCGAAGAATCCAAACACGCCCAATCGGTAGTTGATGGTGACGAGCAGGACGTCCTTCTTCGCGAACGCCTCGCCGTTGTGCCGCGGCTCGTCCCCGCCGCCCGCGGCGAAACCGCCTCCGTGGATCCAGACCATGACCGGCGCCTTCTTTGCCTTGGCAGGCACCCAGACGTTCAGCGTCAGGCAGTCTTCGCTGACCTTCGCGAAATTGATATCGTCGAAGACCTTCGGTTGCATGCACGCGGCCGGTGTCTGGCTGGCGTCACGCACGCCATCCCACTTCTGCGGCGGCTGCGGAGCCTTCCAGCGAAGATCGCCGACGGGCGGCGCGGCGTACGGCACGCCGAAGTACACGGTGGTGCCTCCGTCGACTGGCTTGCCCTTCACCAGTCCCGTCGCCGTCTTGACCTGCGCTCCCGCCACACCGGAGCTCAGCGCTACGAGTAGCGCCACACACATACCTAGGTTGGTCCTAGTCACGGTTCTTCCTCTCCGTATTCTTGATTCGTCCTGCCTCGGTCGAGGTACACAGGAGCGGAGTATCGTACTCGGCTTCCTGCTCGATCTCTACCGGCGACTTCGGTCACTCAGCCGGACTCGTCAGCGGCTTTCCCTTCTCGGCGAGCAGAATCGCGAGGAGCCGCGCGCCCTTGGTGTCGCTGGCATTCCTGGACACGCCGTGCCGCTCACCGGGATTCTCGAAGAACATCTCACCGACGGTGTACGTGCGCTCGGGCTGATCGCCGACCTGAGAACGAACTTCTCCCTCGAGGACGTACACGATCGTGATGCCCGGATGGCTGTGGGACGTGGAGCCTTCGCCCGGTCCGTACGCAACTTCCACGGCAGTGACCGACCAGTTGTCGAGCGACACGTGCGGCAGGTCTTGCTGAAAAATCGGATTCCGCCGGCCCTGCGGCGGCGCCGGCTTGTTCTGCGCACTGGCGATCGGCGCGAGCAGCAGCATCGCGGCCGTACTCTCGATGAGCGTTCGTCTTGTCTGCATGGTGTCCATAGGAAAGTGAATGGGAGCGTTTCCGGCTTGCTCTATCGGGTCGTGGTCTCTACGCCGTCGAGTGCACGGAACCGAGCGTCATCCGGCACATCCAACCCATACACGTCGCGAAGTAGTGGGGTCAGTTCGGAGCGAGCGATCGTGCGCGTCTGCCAGTCTCCGCCCCGACTCGCGACACCGTACGTCAGATTGCGGAGCACGTGCCGTGTGTCGCCAACGATCCGCTGCGCGGTGAGCGTCAGGACGAACTGACTCTCCGGGTGCGTGCTCGTGTACCAATTGGCCACGGCGTAATCCACGTCATACACGTCGTCGTCTTGAAACGCGTACAAGTCGTTCCAGCGATCGTGTAGCGAACGCTGCAGCACGCGGAGGCGTCCCTCTCTCGCAATGCGGTAGGTCCAGCCGTCCTGCACGGTCGCCGTCCCGTCGAGCGGAACCGGCTCCGCGATGCCCTCGCCGCCGAAGCCGACGTCCACGAGCCACTCGGCGCCTTCGACGAACACGACCTGCACCATGTGTGTGCGCGCGAGAATCCGGCCTTCCGCGGCGCGACGGACTCGGGCTTCGCGCTGACGAGGCTCGAATCCCATCGCTGTGAGCGCAAGACGGAAGAGGCCGTTCTGCTGGAAACAGTAGCCGCCGCGGCGGCGGGCGACGAGCGCCGCCTGCAGGGAGACGGGATCGAGATCGATCGCACGTCCCATCTGGATATCGAGATTCTCGAACGGGATCGCGGCCGTATGCCCACGATGCAGCCGGACGAGCGCCGCCAAGTCGGGGCGTGGCGGTGGCGTCAGCCCGATGCGCGCCAGGTACGCGGCCACGTCAAATGAGTCAGACACGGCTATGTTCTCCGCCTCACCGGAATTCACCAACTCCCGCTCGCCCCGCCTCCACCCGAGTCGCCTCCACCGAAGCTGTCCGACGATGATGAGGACGACGACGACCCGGACCAGTCATCGGAGCCGCTCGACGAGTAGCCGCTGCCCGAGCCGGCCGATGGCATCGCCCATCGCCAGCCTCGCCGGCCTCGCCATCGCACACGGCGCGTCAGGCGGAGCGTAAGCGCGGTGGCCGCTGCGACAAAGGGAAGGGCCACGAACAGCCCCCACGGCACATCGAGGAGCAGAAACACGTAGAGGAGCGCGCCGAGAACGAGAGCCGGAAAAATCAGCCCGCTGAGGGCTCTCGCTCTGACCGACGCTCCGATCGCGCTGCCGACGAGGGCAGCCAGACCGGATAGCACCAGGACGAGTCCCCAGTCGGCGCCGGACGTGCCCGCCGTGGTGACCAGCGCCTGGCGCTCGGCGGCCGTCAGCACGTGCTTCGCCCGGATGATTCCGTCGAGGCGCGCGACGGCGTCGCGAATCCCTCCTGAATAGTCGCCATCGCGGAATCGCGGCGTCATTTGCCGGCGGATGATCTCTCCGGCAAGCCCGTCTGGCAGGATGGGCTCGAGCCCGTACCCGACCTCGATGCGGACGCGCCGCTCGGAGGGTACGACCAGCACGAGGACGCCGTTGTCGACGCCCTTCTGCCCGATGCCCCACTCGTGAAACAGACGGTTTGCGTAGTCCTCGATCGAATGGCCGTCGAGCGACGTGACGGTCGCCACGGCAATCTCGGCCGACGTGTCGTGCTCGACGCGACGGACCTGCTCCAGCAGGGCAACCCTCGTGGCCGGGTCGATCACGTTGGCGAAATCGTTGACTGGCCCGTTCGGCGCAAGCGCCCCGGGCTGTGCCGCCTGAAGCGCAACGGGAGGCAGCGCGGCCCACAACAGCCACGCACCGAGTGCGACGAGGGCACAAGGCCTCACGCCACCAGGTCTACGACCAACCATGACACGCCGGATGTCGATCACGAGGACGCCAGAATACACGGTCGCGTTTTCGTGATATACCCAACCGCTCAGGAGAGCCGTCATGCAGCGAGCCATTCGTACAATCCTGGTCCTCGGCGTCTTTCTCGCAGGGGCGTCCGTCGCCAGCGCCGCGCATCCGAATTTTTCGGGCGAGTGGACGCTGAACGCCTCACAGAGCAACTTCGGCGGGATGCCCGCGCCGACGACGTTTACGCAAACGATTACGCACGACGATCCGAGCTTGAAAGTCGTGACCGTGCAGACCGGCGTCTTCAACTTCAATGCCGACTTCACCTACACTACGGACGGCAAGGAATGCCCGAATCAGCTGAACGACTTCAAGGTGACGAGCGTCGTCACCTGGGAAGGCGACACGCTGATGTTCACCAGCAAGATGGATTTTCAGGGCAACCCGATGACCAGCAATGACAAGTGGACGCTGTCGCCTGACGGCAGGAGACTGATCATCGCGCGGCACTTCAACGGCCCGATGGGCGAAGGCGACGCGATGTTCGTCATGGACAAGACGAGGTGAGCAGGGCGTCCTACCGCCTGAACAACGCCTCATCGATCGTCGTGCCGTGGCGCGCGTTCGTGAATTCCCACGAGTACGTGTAGTCGGCATCCACCTCGCGATACCGGAACGGCAACCGGACACCGTCCACGACTCTGTAGTCGTCGTATTCGAACCGCCGCGGCAATCGGCCGAGCACGCTGTCCGTCGCGGATTCGATCCGAACCAGCAATCCGGTGCGTTCGCTGAAAAACAGGCGATCCTTCGGTCCCGCCGACGCGGTGCCAATCAGCACCACTGCGGGCTCCGATCCGGCTGTCCTGCGACCTTCCACGGACAACCGTGGATAGACGCGCTTCATATCCGCCGGTGGCGAGAAGGCCGCGCGTCGTCGGATCCGCTCCAGATCGTCGCCGCGCTTGTCGTGCGTGCCGCCGTTGTCGCGGCTCCACCCGCGTTCGCCATCGAAGACGTTGAGGAAGGGCGTGCCGTCCACGACGATGCGCGTGACGAATCGGCTGGGCGCCTGTTGGAACACTTCGGCGGGATACTCCGCGGGCTCCGACGTCACCAGCTTGCCGGTCATCGCACGCGTCGTCAGCTTCGACCACGCGTCGCCACCCGTCTCTCGTAGATAACGATCGAGTACTGCGTCCACGGTGATGTCCGGTGCAGGCTTGACCTCCGCCGCAGTCACTTTCACGGGCCGATCGAGCAGCAGCGGCAGCGCGGTGGCTGGCTCCACGCGTCCGTGGTGGCACGTGTAGCAGGTCACGGCCAGGTCGCCGTCGAAGTGCTCCTTGTTGATGGCGCGCACCATTTTGATCATCTCCCGAGCGGTGCGCTTCTCTTTCTTGCCGTCTTCACTCCAGTCGTCGCGCGTGTGACAGTGCTCGCATTCGACGCCGAGCGACCCGCGCATGTACAGCATGGCGTTCTCGATTTCGTCGTCGCTCAGCCCGGTCAGGACCTTGATGTTCTTGAATGTGGTCGCCTGGCCTGCGCGAGCGCCGAGCGGGCGCGAGCCCGTGGATATCAGCAGGACTGCGGTCGCGATCAGGATCAGGACCCGTCGCATCAGATCACCTCCGTAGTAACGCCTATTGTCGACCGACGAGGAGGGTGAACATGTTCACGGCAGACCAGCCCGACGGCGGGCGAAGAATGCCTGGACGATCGCTCGGCATTCCTCTTCGAGCACACCGGCGGTCACATCGAATCGATGGTTGAGAGAGGGAATCGCGAGCGCATCCACCGCCGAGCCGAGCGCTCCTGTCTTCGGCTCCGCCGCCCCGTACACGACACGGCGGACGCGCGCGTGGATGAGCGCGCCCACGCACATCAAGCAGGGTTCTAACGTGACGAAGACGTCCGCGTCGACGAGCCGGTAGTTGCCGACCGCCTGCGCGGCGGCGCGGAGCGCGAGGATCTCCGCATGCGCGGTCGGATCGATCGCGCCGATGGGCCGGTTGTGCACTCGCGCGACGATCTCGCCAGACACGACGACGACCGCGCCGATCGGCACCTCGCCAGCGGCGTCGGCGAGGGCGGCCTCGGCGAGCGCCACCCGCATCCATTCGACATCACTGTCGCGTACGTTCTGCCGGAAATCCGTCATCGCCGCGATCGTACTGCAGGTCCAAGCGCGGCGGTATGATGACACTATCGCGCGGGCCCGCGCGCCCTCGCCCACTCTCGCGGCATCGCACCTCGCACGGCTAGCGTTCAGACTCATGACTGATCCCATCCTCTGGCACCGGCTGCAGTTTGCCTTCACGATCGTCTATCACTACCTCTTTCCTCAACTCACGATGGGGCTGGCGCTGCTCATCGTCATCCTGAAAACGATGGCGCTCAGGACCGGAAGGAGTGACTACGACGACGCCGCTCGCTTCTGGATCCGGATCTTCGCCCTCAATTTCGCGATGGGTGTGGTCACCGGCGTGCCGATGGAGTTCCAATTCGGCACGAACTGGGCCGCCTTCTCGAAGTTCGCCGGACCGGTGATCGGCCAGACGCTCGGCATGGAAGGCCTCTTTGCGTTCTTCCTCGAATCATCGTTCCTCGGCCTGCTCGTGTTCGGCGAGAAGCGCCTCGGTCCGCGCCGGCACTACGCCGCCGCTGTGGCCCTGCTCGTCGGCAGCTGGCTGTCCGGCTACTTCATCACCGCGACCAACGCGTTCATGCAGCATCCGGTCGGACACGCGGTGGCGGCCAACGGCTCGCTCGAGCTCGCGGATTTCTGGACCTTCCTGCTGAATCCCTGGGCGCTCGCCCAGTACGCGCACACGATCGTCGCCGCCGTCGTGACGGGATCCTTCGTGATGACGGCCGTCGGCGCGTATTACGCGCTCAACGGCGAGCATCCCGCACACGCGCGCATTTTTCTGACGACGGGCGTCAGCGCCGCGCTGATCTCCTCGATCGTCGTCGCGTTCCCGACAGGCGATCACCAGGCCAAGCTCGTCGCGCAGCATCAGCCGATTTCACTGGCAGCGATGGAAGGCCGCTTCGAGAGCGGCCAGATGGCGGGCATTACGCTCATCGGCCAGCCGAACGTCGCGGAGCGGCGCCTCGACAACCCGATCACGGTGCCTGGCGCGCTCAGCTTCCTCGCCTTTGGAACGTTCCATAGCGACGTGCGCGGACTGTCGGAGTTCCCCGAGGACCAGTGGCCCACGAGCATCGAGCTGCTCTACTACTCCTTCCACGTGATGGCGGGGCTCGGCACGCTGTTTATCGCCATCATGGGCGTGGCGACGCTGCAGCTCTGGCGCGGCCGGCTGCCGTACAGCACACCGCTGCTCTGGGTACTGATGCTCGCGTTCCCGTTTCCGTACATCGCGAACACGGCGGGCTGGATGACCGCGGAGCTGGGACGTCAGCCCTGGCTGGTCTATGGGCTGATGCGAACCGTGAACGGTGTGAGTCCGACAGTGCACTCGGGCACGGCGCTTTTCACCCTCATTGGATTCTGCGGACTCTATCTCGTGCTCGGTCTCGCATTCTTGTTCTTGATCGGGCGCGAGATTGCTCATGGGCCGTCTGCGCACCATGAACACAGGAACCTGCTGATCGCTGGAACCATCGGAACCCTTTGAACCGACAATCGAAGAAAGTCGTGTGAAATGATTGAATTCTGGTTCGGCGTGGCGGCGGTGATGCTCGCGGCGTACGTGATTCTCGATGGCTTCGACCTTGGCGCCGGAGCACTCCACCTGTTTGTCGCGCGCACGGATGCGGAGCGCCGGCAGGTGCTTGCGGCCATCGGACCATTCTGGGATGGCAACGAGGTCTGGCTGCTCGCGTTGGGAGGCGTGCTGTTCGTCGCATTCCCGCATGTACTCGCCTCAGGGCTCTCGGGCTTCTACTTCGCGATCTTCCTGGTGCTCTGGTCGCTGATGCTCCGCGCCGTGTCGCTCGAGTTTCGGAGCCACCTCGAGAGCCGCCTCTGGCGGGCCGCGTGGGACGTCATCTTCTCGATCGCCAGCGCGCTGCTGCCGGTCCTGTTCGGGGTCGCGCTCGGCAACCTCCTCAGAGGCGTGCCCCTCGATTCCTCAGGCTGGTTCGCGATCTCGCTGTTCACGGATTTCAGTACGTCCGATCCGGTGGGCCTCCTGGACTGGTATACCGTGCTCGTCGGCGTGTTTGCCCTGGCCGCGCTCACGGCGCACGGCGCGCTGTTTCTCGCCTGGAAGACCGACACTCTCGTTCAGGCACGCGCGCGTCTCGCGGCGACGTGGTGCTATCTGCTCGTCGCGATTCTGTGGCCGCTCCTCACGTGGACCACGTCGGCGGTTCATCCCGACCTCTTCGGGATGCTCACCCGCCGGCCGATTGCGCTCGCGACCACCGCGATTGCGATGGCTGGACTGGTCACCGTCGGATTCGGGTTACGGAGCGCCCGGTACCTGATCGCGTTCATCGGTTCGAGCGCGTTCCTCGTCGGCGTGCTGGCGGCGACCGCGGCCAGCGTCTTTCCGGTGATGCTGCGCGCCACCGGCGGCGACTCGCTCTCGCTCACCGCCTACAACGCCGGTGCGCCGCTCTCATCACTCCGCTCGGCGCTTGGATGGTGGCTCGTGGGATTCCCGATCGCGATCGCCTACTTCGTCACGCTGTTCCGTCTGCACAGAGGCAAAGCGCAGGCGGCAGTGGGACGCGAGGGCTACTGAGGACTGACGCCGTATTGACGATTGCAGAGTGACGAATGACGATTGGCCTCATCGACTCTGAGTCGCTCAAGTCATTCCTAATCGTCATTCATCATTCGTCAATCGTCATTGCTGAGATCTCTTCCTGGCCATAAACCGCAGCCGCACGTAGTCCGCGGTCCAGCGTCCTTCGGGATCGCGCAGCGACGGCGCCAGCAGGTCCTCGACGTCTTGGAGAAACCGGACGCGATCCTCCGGGAGCAGTGCCGCAAGGAATGCGCCGCAAAACGTGCCAAGCCAGGCGGCCATGCCCGCGTCGAGCGGCGTAGGCCGCGGCACGAGCACGGCTTCCTCGACCTCGAACCCGTGCTGTGTCAACAGACCGGCAAATCTGTCGGCGGTGGGATACTGCCAGGGGTTCAGCGCGCGCCCGTCGATCCCCCGCGTGGCCAGTGTGGCGAGGATCGCGGTGAGAATCGCGGCGACGTTGCCGTGGCCGCCGAATTCACCAACGAACCGCCCACCGGCGTTCAGGTGCTCCGCAATGCGGCGGATGGCAGCGTCGAGATCGCGCACCCAGTGCAGCGCGGCGTTCGAGAACGCCGCGTCGAATCGCTCCTCGAGATCCAGCCGCTCCGCCGCCATGAGCCGGACGTCCAGGCCGCGAGCGCGCGCTGCAGCGACCATCTCGGGAGAACTGTCGATACCGACCACGCGCGCGCCTGACGCGGCGATGTCGGCCGTGAGCGTTCCATCACCGCAGCCGATGTCGAGAATGAGCTCGCCGCGGCGAGGATGCAGCCGTTCGATCAGATGCGCGCCGAGCCGAGGCACAAAGGACGCTGTACGCGCGTAGCTATCCGGGTCCCACTTTTGAGAATCATGCATTGCAGAATGACGAATGACGATTGACGATTCGCCGCTCACGATCGCGCATGCTGGGCCATTCGTCAATCCTCAATCTGCAATCGTCACTGCACGCGTCGAGGACAACGGCCGGGGCACATCAACGAATCGAGAATGGCCCCGGCCCCACATTCCGCGGCAGGCCATCGTCATCCGTCATTGGACGGTCGTTGTCTGTTCCCAGGGTGCGACCTGAGATTTGACCGTCTTGGTGTCGCCGACAACGACCAGCGTCATCGCGGACGGTGCGAGGTACTGATCGGCGACGCGGCGGACCTGCTCCGCCGTCACGTTCATGACGTTGGTGACGTAGTTCCGCAGGTAGTCGTCGCCCAGCCGGTGCTGATCCACGAACACCAGCTGCGAGATGACGCCGCCGCGCGACGTATTCGATACGACGAACACTCCCGCGAGATTCTTCTTGATGCCGGTCAGTTCCTCTTCCGGAGGCGCTTCCCTCCTCAAGCGATCGATCTCCGCGAAGATCTCTTTGATGGCCGGACCGGTGACGTTCGTCGTGACATCGGCAACCTCGACCCAGTGCGCGGTCGAGACGTGCGTGTTGACCGAGCTGAAGGGTGAGTACGTGTAGCCCTTCTGCTCGCGGATGTTCGCGGTGATCCTCGAGGCAAACGCGCCGCCGAGCAGCGCGTCGGTCACCTGCAGGGCGAGCCAGTCCGCCTGCGACGGATCGGGAACCCGCACTCCGACGTACACGGTGGACTGCGGCGCATCCGGCCGATCGATGAGCGCGAACGACCGCGGCTGCGGGGTCGGCGCCGGCGGCATCGTGACCGGGTCGGCGCTCCGCCACGCAGAGAAGGCCTCGTCGATGGCGCGCGACATGTGGGGAGCATCGAACACGCCGGCGACGTAGAGTCGCGCGCGATTGGCTCCGTAGAAGCGGCGATGAAAACCCCGCACCTGATCCAGCGTGTACCCCGTGAGCATCGCTTCGGTCGGAAAGGTTCGGCCGTACGGATGGTCGCCATAGAGGAGCGCGTCGAATTTCTCTTCTGCCGTGGCTTGGGGCCCGGATCGATTGATCGCCAGCGTTCTTGCCAGGCTGGCTTTGAGCCGGCCAAGCGCGTCCTCCGGCAGGCGTGGTGCACGAACCACTTCGGCGATCAGCGCGACGGCCTCGGGTCCGCGATCCTTGAGGACGTCCGCACTGACGGCGACACTATCCGATCCCACACTCACACTGAGGCTGCCACCCATCGACGCGAACCTGCGCGCCAGCGCATCTGCGGTCAGCGTCTCGGTCCCCTCCTGGATCATGCGTCCGGTGAGATCGGCCAGCCAGACCTCGTTCGCCTGTTCGAAAGCGTTCCCGGCCTGCAGAACGAGCTGGATCGTGACCTTCGGCACCTGTCCGAACTGCACCATGGAGACAGAGAGGCCGTTCGGCAGTGCCGACCGCGCCGGGGCCGGCACGACGAAATTCTTCGGCGTCCCGAGCGGCGGTGGCGATGGCTTCTGCAAGGCGCCTGCGGCGCACACGCTTGCGCCGCTGAGCACGACGACGGCCGCCGCGCACAGGTCGCGGATCAGGCTCCGCCGAATACGTCGGACCGTCATGGCTTCTGCTCCGATCCAGCCTGAGTCTGTCCAGGCGCGATGGTGTAGACCGTGCGATTGGTGGGCCGCAGATAGTCGTGCGCTGTCTGCTGCAGGACTGCGGGCGTCACTTTCGCGAACTCGCTTTCGAGCTGATTGATGCGTGAAGGGTCGTCGTCGAACATCGCAAACGACGCAAGCAGATTGGCTCTGCCGAACCCCGCGAAGGTTTCCATGTCGGCATAGAGCGATGAGCGCACTTTCGTGATCGCCCTGTCGAGCGTCTCCTCGTCGACCGGCCGGGTTCGTACTGATTCGATCACGCGATCGTACGCGGCCAGCAGCTTCTCCGTGGGCGTCGAGGTGTCATGGAAGAAGAACGCGTACCACAACATCGGGCCCGCGTAATCGAACATGTCGCCGAGGCCGTAATTGATGCCGCCGTTCACCGCGCCGACGAGACCCTCCTTCCGCACGAGCTCGTCATAGAGCAGCGAGTCCGATCCCTGCGTCAGGATTTGATCCAGCAGGCCGAACGCGTACCACTGCGGTGTGTTGCGATCGGGCAGGTGATAGCCGAGACCGAGCGCCGGTCTGTTGGCCAGCGGATCGACTCGTCGCGCGCGCTTCTCGGCGGCCTGACGCGGCTCCCGCAAATCGGGCTTCGCCAGGAGCGTGGCCGATGGAATGGCGCTGAAGTATTTGGCGATCCATCCCCTGGCGGCCTGCGCATCGAAGTCGCCGGTGACCACGAGCACCGCGTTGTTCGGAGCGTAGAACGTCTTGAAGAACTGACGCACGTCACCAATGTTGGCCGCGTCCAGATCGCTCAGCTCGCCGTAGAAATTGTGGGCGTTGTACCAGTTCGTGTTCGCCGCCATCGGCAGGTCGATCCAGGGGAAGCCGCCGTACGGCTGGTTCAAGACCTGCACTTTCACTTCGTTCTTCACGACCTCCTGCTGGTTCTTCAGGTTCTCGCCGGTGATGTCGAGGCCTCGCATCCGATCCGCTTCGGCCCACAGCACCGTTTCGAGCACATGCGAGGGAACCACCTGGTAGTAGTTGGTGAAATCAAAACGAGTGGATCCGTTGACGAGTCCACCGTTTGATTCGATCAGGCGGATGAACGCCAGCTTGCCCAGGTTGTCGGAGCCCTGGAACATCATGTGTTCGAACAGATGCGCAAACCCGGTTCTGTTCTTCGGCTCGTTCCGGAAGCCGATGTTGTAGTACACGGCCACCACTGTCGTCGGCGTGGTCTGATCCAGTGACAACACGACCTTCAGGCCGTTTGGCAGCTTGTAATAGTCGACCGGCACGTGCAGCTGGCCAGGAGCGGTTTCGACGGCTGCCGCCTCGAGGCTCGGACTGGACATGACGGCCGCTGTCGAGACCGCGGCGATCCCGAGGAGTGCCGGCA
>JBKPMA010000212.1:0-5747 GCA_046731935.1 Acidobacteriota bacterium | reverse complement strand
ATGTGCACATCGTCGTCTGTCGGCATCGCGCCGTAGGGCAGCGTGACGAAATCCGCGAGCACGCCCTCGTGATCTAAGTCGACCTGAGCCGACGGCCCAGGGCTCGATGTGGCCACCGACGCGTCTGGTGTCACTGCGCGGGCCGTGCGTTGCTCGTCCTGCGCTGCCGGTCGCTTCGAGTGCGGTGCCGGGCGCGAGGTTGCCGCGACGTGCGGCGAGGATGCTGGAGCGCGCGGGACGATCGGGACCGGGACGGATTGCGCCACGGCTTGTTCGTGCGGCGAGGATACCGATCGCTGTCCCGCTGCGAACCACCCCGCGGCTCCGACGGCCCACCCCGCGGCTCCGACGGCCAACACGATTCCGGCCGCCACCGGCAGCCATGTCAACGAGCCGCTGGATGGCGTCGCCACCGGACGGACCTCGCGATGGTGCGCGCGGAACGCCTCGAGCACGCGGCCTTCGAGCGCGTGCGGTGCATTGATTGCCGATTCGCGTGCCACTGCTGTGAGCGCGGCGTCCAGTCGATGCACGCGATCCGACTCATCACGGCAGGCTGCGCATCCATCGGCGTGCTGACGCAGCGCAGCCGGCAATTCATCGTCTGGACGATTCCAGGAGCGCGCCGCGCGCAACGCATCTCGGAACTGTTGGCACTTCACGACGTCCACCTCAGTGCCTGTTCCTGGGCGATGCGGACGCCGACGGCTTCACCTCGCAGCTTTGCGGCAAGCAGGGCCCGGGCCCGCGACAGCCTCGATCGGACGGTGCCGATCGGACACGCGAGAGCGGCGGCAGCCTCCGCATAGGCCAGGCCTTCCAGTTCGCACAAGACGACGACCTCGCGATACGCGGGCGGCAGCGACGCTACTGCGCGCCGGACACGCTCGATGTCGGCTCGGCGTGTGAGCCCGTCGAGCACACTCGGCGACGGGTCTTCGGGCGCGTAGTCCACCTCATCCAGGCCGACGTACGTTCGCTGCCGGAGATGCCGCAGCACGAGATTCCTGGCGATGCCGAACAGGTAGGACGCCACCGTCCCGCGCGCCGGGTCATAGCCGCTGGCATCCTTGACGAGCGCCACGAAGGTGTCTTGCGTCACTTCTTCTGCCACCAGAGGATTCCCGCTCATGCGCAGCGCAAAGCGGAACACGGGGCCCTGCCGCCGGCGATAGAGCATCAGAAATGCCTGCTCGTCGCCAGACGCCATCTGCTGTACGAAATGGACGTCCTGTTCCTCGTCGGGTGTCATCGCGTCCGCGCCGCAGCCGGCCTCAGCGTCGTTCATCTTGAGTTGTCGGGGCGGCTGGAATAGTTCCGAAAACCGGTTCGGCCCTTCGCCGCGGTCCGCCTCTTCGAGTGTACCAGCCGTCGGGATGCGCGCGGGACAGGGCATAATGGGCCATGGGCCAACCGACTCCGGTCTCGCCCGATCCGTCTGGAGGTGCGGGCTCATCCGCGCCAGCCGCCTCAGCGGGGCTGGTCCAGACTCAGGTGTCTCCCGAGGTCCTCGGGGCGGAGCTGGCCGCGTCAGTCATTGCCCGGGCGCTCCGGATGCGCGAGCCGGCGGCCCTGATCGCCGACTCGATGAGCCTTCACCGCGATCGTGTGCAGTGCGAGCTGGCCTACATGGCCGTCTTCACCATGCACTTCTGCATCCACACAGTGCTAGGCGAGCACCCGGCCTGTCCGCAGGTGATTTCCGCGTTCTATAACGGCCTCTGGTCGCGGAGCGATTGGGCGGCGACGCCAAAGGGCGCCGAGCGGCGCGTGCGGCGCTACGGAGATGCCTTCAACAATCCACATCCGCAGTACGGCCGCGGATACTGGACAGGGCGCGTGTTCGCACGTCTCTGCGGCGCCAGCCACGAGCTCGCGGTGATCGAGTTCGGCGCGCGCACGTTCGTCACGCAGCTGCCGCCGATCCTCTCGTTCCTGCGGACTGTCTCGCTCGTTTGAAACGCGCCGTCGTCAGGACGGCCGCACCCGACCCAATAACGAGATCAGCGGATCCGCCAGGGCCCGCGCCGGACGAAGAATCTGAACCGCGGCCAGATGTGTGACCTGGCCGCTCTCGACGAGACGCGCGAGCGTGACCAGCCCGCCGAGCGTGACCAGCCGCAGCTGGTCCGACGCACGACGGATCGTCAGGGCTTCCTCGAGGCTGCCGCGCGGATCCTCGCCGCAGACCACGCACAACACGCTCACCTGTGACTCGAGATGGATCGTGCCCGACGTGAGCACGCCATCGCGCAGCCGCGCGAATTGCGGCAGTCTCGTGCGCGCGACAACCGGGTCTTCGACGACGACGGCGAGGCGCGCCGCGGTCGTGGAGGTCCAGGTGCTGCAGCCGAGATGTTCGTCGCGCTCAGGGGAGAACTGAAGAAAGCGTCCGAGGTGATCGACCAGCTCTTCGACCGCAAGCCGCACCTGTGGATCGATCGCAAATGTGGGTATCGCCTGATCGAGATACCACACCACATCATCGGTGCAGCCGGCTCGGTCGCGGAGAAGACGGCGGAAGCGATCGCGCGGGGATGGCTCCGGGGCGTGAGCCGCGAGCGGCATCATGTCGGGCGCGTCTGGCATCGCCATGACTGCTCCCGCAATACCGTCTAGGACGGCGCTTGGGCGAACGCCGGCCTGCTGACCACGACGATCGGTCCGCTCGGACGCGGAGATCCCGTTGGCGGCTCGATCGTGACGCGTACGCCAACCAGCGTGCGTGGAAATTCGGAGGTCGGCGTCAGCAGGAGCTGTACACGTCCCTCTGCATCGGCCACGATCGGGCCGAGGCTGACCGTCGATGACGGTCCGTCGAGCCAGACGTGGTAGTGCGATCCTTCTGCGGCCGGGGGCATGCCGTTCAGTGTCACCGACAAGCCCTGCTCGCGGCTCCACAACATCTGTCCCGACGCGGACTGGGCAGGCCCGCGCCCGGTGAGCTCGAAGCGCTGGGCGTCGGGTGCGGCGACGATGCTGGCCACCATCTGGGCCGCCTTCGCGGCTTGCTGCGCCGTGGCAATACGCGAATCCGCGGCGCGCGCCATTTCGGCCAGCTGCTCGCGGGCAGCTTCACGGGTTTCGGAGACGCCACGCTCGGCCGCGGCGGCGCGACGCGACGCCTCGCTGACGCGTGATTCCATCTGCACGTAGAAGGCGACGGCGGCGATGGCTAGCAGCACGGCGCCGACGACGAGCCAGCGGTTCCGCGTAGAGCGGGCGCTTTCTGTCTGCTCGTCATCGAGGGCTGCGGACGTCTCTATCACCCTCGCCGAATCGCGTCCTCGGGAGACGATCGGCGCCTGAAGCGGCTCCGGGATCGCGGCCCGGACGGGCGCGGCCTCATCGTAAGCCTCCGTGTGATGGGGCTCGTCGACGATGATTGGCGCGTCGGCCGTTCGTGACCCCGAAAATTCCGGCTCTGTCGCTGGAGCCATCGGCATGCGCGCGAGCGCGACATTCCCCGCTGCCTTCGGGGGCGACATCAACATCACGTCGCCGGTGTCATTCGCCTCGGCGCGCAACTCGTTGTGAAGCTTGACGACATTGTCGAACGCCCACGGGCGTTTGGGCGCGGCCTGCGCGCTCTGCCGCAACTCGGCGACGGCCTCGCGCACTTCACGCGAGAGATCGCCGAACTCCTGATGGAGGTGCTGCTCGATGGCCGCCAATCGCGCCTCGGCGCGGCCGAAACCCTGGACCGCCGAATCGATGGCCGTCAGACACGTTTCCGTGACGCGCTGTGCCTGCTCGGTCAGGCGCTGCAGCGGTTCTTCGTGTTTCTGCTGGATCGCCTTCCACTCGTGCTGCAGACTGCGCTCGAACTGATGGATGCGCGACGCGGATTCGTTCAACAGCCGGCGTTCCAGGTCGTTCCACTCGCTCAGCCGGCCGTGGAGCTCGATCACTGCTGAGGCATGGCGCTCATCGTTCCGGGCCCACCGATCGAGAATGCCTGCGCATTCTCCCGTCATGTCGGCGAGGCGTGTTTCGAGGTCTTGCAGACGGCTCTGCGTCAGTCGCATCTGTTCCAGCGTCACGTTGACGTGTTCGACCTGGATATGCAGCGACGGAGATGCGGGCTTGAGGTCTGTCGGGGCGGGCGCCGGAAGGGGAGCGTTCGGAAGTCGTGCCTCTTCCATGCCGGGCGATCATACGACAAAAAACAGCGGTCCAAAAGGCATTTCAGGCCTCAAGGTGTCTCAGCAGTGAGACACGACACGGAGTTTCGATACGCGTTCCGCGAGACCGGCCGCCTTGACTCGACCCTCGCTTCATGCACAATTGTTCGACCGGCGCGCCCCTGAACGGCCAGTTTCCGAGCCCGAATGAGCGGTTCCCCATCGCCAGTCCGCGACGCGTCCGTCCCTCGAGGCGCGGCTACGCCCGTGGATCCTGCGGCCGCCAAGAGCGGCAGCAATCTCGTGGCGTGGTACGCGGAAGGGTTCTCGGATCGCATTGGCGATCGCCTGCAGTTGTTCGACAGCAGCGGACCCGGCCTCGAGCTGCTGCGCTTCAACCCGCTCCTGACGGCAAACCCTGCGTTCGAACCCGCGCTCCGCGCCGGCGTCGCGGCGCTGGACGATTTCACGAATCCATCCTTCGCACGCATCCGAAAGGTGACGGTGCTGGAGGAGCCGGGCCCGCAGCTCGCGCTCGTCTCGGAGCTCGTCCCGGGCGAACGGCTCTCCAAGGTGCTCAAGTCCGCGCGGCTGTCAGGGCTGCGCGCGAACGCTGGTGCCGCAATCTATCTCCTTCGCCGCCTGCTGCCTCCAGTTGGCGATCTCCACGCGCGCCAGGTCGCGCATGGACTGCTCACACACGATCGCATCATCGTCTCTGCGCAAGGGGAGTTCTGCATTACCGAGCACGTGTTGCCGGGTGCACTGGCGGCGCTCGAGCTGAACGCCGAGGAGTTGTGGCAGCGGTTCGGGATCGCCACGGCTGACAATGCCGGGCAGTTCGATCGCCGCACGGACGTCATGCAGATCGCGCTGCTCGCGTTGACGCTGCTTGTCGATCGTCCCCTCGGCCCGGAAGACTATCCACGCGGCCTGATGCCGTTGCTGCGTGAGGCCTCGGCGCGGCTCCTGACTGGAGATGGAATCGTGCTGCAGATGTGGTTCCGCCGAGCGTTAGGACTCGAGGAACCCGCATTCACTGACGCTGCCGATGCCATGGCCGGTCTCGACGCGCTGTTGTGGGATGCGCCGGGGCAGTGGAACGCCGGTCTGCTTCCGGGTGCGGCCCCGGTCGCCGAGCCGGCGGCGCCGGTCGTGCCGGCCGGTCGTCAGGACCAGCCGGGCGGCCAACGTCCCAGCGGGCGTGGTGGGTCGATTTCCTTCGGCCCGCCCGCGTCTGTGTCCGCTCCGCGGCCGGAGCCCCAGAGCAGGCGCGCGGTTCGACGTCTGCGGTGGGCAGCCGTCGTGTTCGGGATTCTCGCGCTCGGGGAAGGCGTCGGTCTCGTGCTCCTGTTGATGCGCGGCCCGAGCGTGGCTGCGAATCCGCCTGCGCATTCGCCCGTACCTGCCGCTGTTGCCGATCCACCCGCAGCTCTTGAGCCGCGTGCAAAGAGCGCCGCCGCGCCGGCGACATCTGCTGCGGCTCCGCCACCCCAGAGACCGTCGCGGGTGCCGGCATCGCAGCCGCCCGCTGTGGCGGCCGCCGATCCCGCAGTCCGTGCCGCGCGCGAGAGTTCGGCATTGCCCGCAGCGTCGTCGCCGACTGGCGCAGCTCGCACGGAC
>JBKPMA010000211.1:0-7792 GCA_046731935.1 Acidobacteriota bacterium | reverse complement strand
GACCGAACGCATCGCGCGGAACGATGGCGACGCGGCCCGACAGGATGACGTATGTCGCGGTGACCGCCTCTCCGGCGTGAAAGAGAAGCTCTCCGTCCGCGAACTTTCTGATCTCGCCAAACCGTCGCACGCGGTCGATCTCGGCCGCGGAGAGCACCGGAAACATCTGGTGAAACCGCGACGCGAGTGCCCCGGTGGGCGACCCTTCTGGTGTTGCGCTCCCCGCTCTCTCGTGTTCGATGCGCTCGTCGTCACTCGGCATAGTCAGCCCGCGTACTTCGTCGTTTCATTGACTGTAACGGATCGCGCTGTTCCGTCAGAATGGAGGCACTGTCCGGAGAGGAGCCAGCTCGTGCGAGTCAAATGCTTCGCGTGTGACGCACTGATTGCGGCGGACGACGTCGATGCCGCTGCCGACGCGTTCGTGGCGCATGGGGAAGAGAGCCACAGCTGGCAATATCCCGAGGAATCGATCAGGAACTACGCCCGCAATTATGCCGAGGCCATCGAGCGGCTGACCGGGAGCACGGAACGGTTGGCTGAGATTCCGGCCCTCGAGGTGCATCCGATGACCGCGGACCGCATCGCCGACTGGCTGCAGTTCTTCGACAGCGACGGGTTCGCCGGCAATCCAGATTGGGCCTCGTGCTATTGCCTGGAACCGCATCTACCGGCGACGCCTGAACAACCCGAGCGCGCCTGGCGCGAGACACGGGCGACGATGGCTGAACGGCTTCGAGACGGGACGACGTTCGGCTATCTCGCGTACGCCGACGGCCGGCCCGCCGGATGGGTGAACGCCTCACTACGATCGGACTACGGTCTCTACCACACTGTCGATCCCGACGGACCCGAGCCGCGATCGGTGATTGGCATCTCCTGCTTTGTGATCGCTCCGCCGTTCCGGCGTCACGGGGTCGCTTCGGCACTGCTCGATCGCGTCATCGCCGACGCGGCCGCCCGCGGGGCGGCCTGGATCGAAGCGTACCCGCGCAACACGCCTGACGCGAGTGACGCGGCGCATTTCCGCGGTCCGCGCTCGATGTACGACGCGCGCGGCTTCGAGCCCGTCGAGGTGCGCGCACGCGACACGGTCGTGCGCCGATCCGTTCCTGCCCGCTGATTATGGGACGACCATCGCCATCGACTGACTGACGCGTCTATCGCCGAGCCGTTGACAATCCGAGGCGGACATATTATTTTGTCCGCACAGACATTTTATTTTGTCCGTATGGGCGCCAGAGCCTTCGACATCATCGACGAGCCCGACCGCGCTCGGACGGCGCTACAGCCGATCCGGTTGCAATTGCTCCATTTGCTCGAGCGACCGCAATCGGCACCACAGCTCGCGAAAGCCACCGGCATGCCCCGCCAGCGAGTGCTGTACCACCTCCGAAAGCTCGAGGCGCAGCGGCTCGTCGAGGCGCACGAGCATGGAAGTGTGGGCCGCCGCATCGATCGCTCGTACGTCCGCACCGCGACGTCGTACGCCATCGCGCCGAAGACGTTGGGAGGCGTTGCCGTTGATCCGGGCATGGTCGCCGACGCCTTCTCGGCGGCGTACCTCTCCGCTGTGGCGGGCCGGGCGTTGAACGACCTTGCCGCGCTCGGCCGCGCCGCCGCCGCTCGCGGCAAGCGCCTGCCGACGCTCACCCTCGAAACCAACGTGCGGTTTGCGACACCGGCCGATCAGCGCCGGTTCGCCGAGGAGCTCACCGCGGCGCTCACCACCCTGGCCGCCAAGTACCACCATCCCGAGGCGCCGCAAGGCCGCACATTCCGCGTGTTCGCGTGCGGCTACCCCGCCGTGCCCGCGCGCGCAGCCGAACCCGAAGGCGGCCGGCAGGCCGACATGGAGGCGATGTGACCGACGACCGCACGCACAGCGACCGCAGCATCGATCTGACCATCGACATCGACGCCACACTCGACGAGGTGTGGCAGGCGCTGACGACCGGCGAGGGCATCGCGCGCTGGTTTGCTCCATACGCCGAGGTGACGCCCGGCGCGGACGGCAGCGTCAGCATCGGCTGGGATCCGAAGGAGATGTGGAGCCAGCCGATCACGGTCTGGGAGCCCCCGCGGCACATGCAGACCGCCAGTGAGATGCCGTCGGCCGACGGCCGCATGGTGCGCCTCGCGGTCGACTATTACCTGGAGGCCCACGCCGGCCGTGTGCGCGTACGCCTGGTGCACTCCGGCTTCGATGACAGCGGCTCGTGGGACGATTACATCGACGGGCTCGACGCGGGCTGGACGTTCTTCCTGTTCAACTTGAAGCATGCGCTCGAACGCCACCGCGGCGTCGATCGTCAGCAGTTGTCCGCACGGTTCCGCACCACCGCGCGCGCCGGCGACGAGCATCCGGTCTTCGGCCCGAAGGGCCTTCGTGTGCAGCCGGCTGTCGGCGAGCTGGCGCCGGGCGACGCGTGCCGTCTCTCACTCGGCGGTGTCCCTGTCGACGCGACCGTCGCCGTGCGGCACGCGCCGCGCACGATCGCCTTCATCGTGCCCGCGTGGAACGACGCGCTGCTCTTCGTCGAGCGCGAGGGGCTGAAAGAGACGCACGGACTGGGCGTCTGGCTGTCGCTGTACGGCGTGCCCGACGCGACGGCCGCACCGCTGCGGCAGGGACTGGCCGACGTGGAATCGGGAATCAGCGCACCGAAAGAATGACGCCCACCAACGCCGAGACCGGCGGTCCGACGTCTGATCGGCGGGCGTACCGGCTGGCCTCGCTCGACATCCTCCGCGGGCTCGTGATCGTGGTGATGGCGCTCGATCACGTTCGTGACTTCGTCATGACGGCTGCCGTACAGGATCCAACGGCGGATCCAGCATCGAGCCCTCTATTATTTGCCACCCGATGGATCACGCATTTCTGCGCCCCGACCTTCGTGTGCCTCGCCGGGACGAGCGCGGGGCTGATGGCACGCCGCAGAACGCCTAGGGAGCTTGCGTCCTTTCTCTTCACGCGCGGTCTATGGCTCATCGTGCTGGAGGTCGTTGTCATTTCCCCAACCTGGTCGTTCGCTCCAACAGGCATCGCCGAGCTCGGCGGACGGCCGTACATCGCGCTGCAGGTGATCTGGGTGATTGGTGCCAGCATGGTCGTCTTGGCCGGCGCACAATTCCTGGGCCGGCACGCGTGTCTCGCCATCGGTGCGGCAATCGTCGTGGGACACAATCTGCTGGATGGGGTCTGGCCGGCAGCGAGTACCACCGGAAGCACCGCCGCCGTGTGGGCGGCACTCCATGCGCGCCAGCTCTATGAGGTCGGCCCGTTCTCTGTGTTCTTTTCCTACCCGTTGCTGCCCTGGATCGGCGTCATGTTCGTCGGCTACGGCGCCGCCGGTCTGTTCGAGTTACCGGAGAAACAGCGGAGGACCCGGTTACTACAGATCGGTGTGAGTCTGATCGTGTCGTTCGTTCTGGTCCGGGCGCTGAATGTCTACGGTGACCCGCACCCGTGGCACGTTGACCCAACCAGCACTGCTGCATCAGTCATGTCCTTCCTTGCCACGACAAAGTACCCGCCGAGTCTTCTCTTTATTTTGATGACGCTTGGCCCCGCCGCGATCGCGTGTGCGTATGCCGACCGCGTCGACGGCCCGATCAGAAGTGTCTTGGTGACATTCGGACGCGCGCCGCTCGCCTTCTACATCGCGCATCTCTATCTCGTTCATGCCGCAGCTATCCTGCTGGGCGTCGCGCAAGGCTTTTCGGCACGGCAGTTTCTTACGCACTACCGCTACTTTCCAAAAGGCTTTGGCGTCGGCTTGCCGGGGGTGTATCTGATCTGGATTGCGGTGGTTGTCGTGCTGTACCCGCTGTGTCGATGGGTCGCAGCCGTGAAGGCACGGCGTCAAGACTGGTGGCTCAGCTACCTGTGACGCGATCCGGACGCGGCGCGCGGACGCTCGATCGTAGGCAGCGATGCGCCGCGGATCGCGCGCTCGTCGTCACGACAGGGTGACGCTCGGCGTCGCCGCCGCTACACCAAATCGGTGCGGGAGCGACGCGGCACGATCGCTCAGGAGCACGGCCATGGTCGCGTGGTGGTGCACCGTGTGACTGATGACGTAGGCCAACTCGCGGCCGGCAGTGGAAATCACCGAACACGCAAGGCCAGCTGGATCCAGCTGCACGTCGAGCCGTAGCGGACGATCGAGCATGCGTGGGTCGAGGTCCACGAGAGCCCTGGTGAGTGTCTCGATGCGCTCCAGCGCGGCGACGCGGGCTGACTCTACCGCCGTTCGTCGCGTTCGCCTGTCGTACGACAGAGCCCCCTGGTCCACGCCTTCCAGGAACGAGCTGACATGATCGAGGCAGTGGCGGACATGGGCACCGATACTGCCGGACGGCTTGTCAGCCGGCCGTTCCGTGTACGTCTCGTCGTCAAGCGACATCAGCACGTCCCCGAGTTGATCCAGCAGCCGGATCAGCGTCGTCACTGGCGGTGTCACCGGCGATTCCAGCGTCTCGGCGTTGATCTGCAGCACGGTGTCACGCATCACGCCCCTCATCGCGCCGAGTGTTCGAGCGCCGCAAGCCGTGGACCGACGACCGGTACTTCGTGACGGCGTATGACGAGCACGGACAGACTCGCCACGAAGACGGTGATTGCGAGACCGAACAGCAGTCCGCCGTCACCCTCTACTTCGATACCAAGGGTTGTCAGGTGGCTCATGATGGCGCCGCTGATGATGCCAAGCGAGAGGATCGCACCGAACACCGCGGTGCTCGGAATCAGCAGCAGGATCACGGCGATGAGCTCCGCGACGCCCGAGCCAATGCGCCCCCACGGCTCGAGTCCGAGCTTCGTGAAGATGTAGACGGATTCTTCTGCGCCCGTGAACTTGAAGAACAGCGTCTGAAAGAGCACGCCCGCGGTCAGAATCTGGAGCGCCCAGCTTGCAATGAGTTGCGTTCGTGTCAGCGGCATCGCCCTTGTCCCTTTCCCTTGCCCCTTGCCCTTGCCCTTCTCCATCCCCGTCAGGGCCTTTGATGTAGACAGCCCGCTCGAGTTTCCACGTAACCAATCGCCGCGTCCGACATCCAAGGCCCTATCCGCATGCTCCGGCACTGGCGTGTCATCGCGGTCGCGTATTCGGTTGCCCTCGCGGCGTCACATGTTGTCCGCGCCCTGCATCCGGTGCCGGCTGGCGACGGAACGCGTCCTCACACGATTGTCATGAACGAGCCGGGGCGGCCCGAGGCGATGACGCTCGCCTACGACGATGTGGGTTCAGGCGCAGCGGGCCGTCTGCCGGTGGTCGTTATTCATGGCAGCCCTGGCGGACGCACGGATGTCGAGACATTCGGCACGGCACTCGCCTCGCACCGGCGCCGGGTCCTTCTCCCGGACCTGCCCGGCTCCGGCGCGTCATCGCACCGTGTGCCCGACTACGGATTCCGGGCACAGGCTGGACGCGTCGAAGCGTGGCTCGACGCCGTCGGTGCGCGGCGCGTGCATCTCGTGGGTTTCAGCATGGGTGGCGGCGTGGTCCTCACCCTCGCGAACGAGCAACCTGCGCGCGTCGCGTCGATGTCGCTGATATCTGCCCTCGGCGTGCAGGAGATGGAGCTCTTTGGAAACTACCAGGTGAATCACGCGGTCCATGGGCTGCAGCTCGCGGCGATCTGGACGCTCCAGGAAGGCGTACCACACTTCGGCTGGCTGGACGGCATGATGCTGTCGGTTCCGTACGCGAGGACGTTTTACGACTCAGACCAGCGGCCGTTGCGCAAGGCGTTGGCCACGCTCGACGTACCGACGCTCATCGTCCATGGAAGACGCGATCCATTGGTCCCGATCGAGGCCGCGCGCGAGCATGCGCGGTTGGTACCGCAGAGCGAACTCGTCGTGCTGGACACGGATCACTTCTTCATCGGGCGGGAGCCCTCCCGGGCGGCGTCAATCGTCGACGACTTCGTGGACCGCGTCGAAGCAGGGCTGGCCACCTCGCGCGTGCAGGCGCAGCCGTCACGAGTGCGCGCAGCGGCGTTGCCGTTCGATCCGGGAACCGTTCCACCGTTCGGTCCAGTCGCCGCGCTGGTGCTCCTTCTCTCGCTCGCCTGCGCCACCCTCATCAGCGAAGACCTGACGTGCATCGCCGCAGGGATGCTCATCGCGCACGAGCGCATTGGATTCGTCCCCGCGACCGTCGCGTGTTTCGCGGGCATCTTCGCGGGTGACCTGGCACTCTTCCTGGCCGGCCGGTTTATCGGCAAACCGATCGTGACGCGCTGGCCGCTCTCGAGACTGATCGGTCCCGAGCGCCTCGAACGAAGCGGGCAATGGCTCACCGAGCGAGGAGCCGGGGTCATCGTCATCAGCCGATTCGTTCCTGGCATGCGACTTCCGACGTACGTCGCAGCGGGCGTCCTCGGATTGCGCACGTGGACGTACGTGCGGACGTTCGCCGTGGCGGCACTCATCTGGACTCCACTCCTGGTTGGCGTCTCCACGCTTGCAACACGATGGAGCATCAATCTCAGACCACGCGATGGTGTCCTGGGTGCGAGCGTGATCGGGCTCCTTGTCGTGGGCACCGTGCGACTCGCGACGGCCCTGGCGACTCGCGAAGGCCGCCGTCGCGCCGTCGGTACATGGCGACGAGTCACCTGCTGGGAGTTCTGGCCGCTGTGGGTCCTCTATCTCCCAGTCGTCGGATGGATTGCGTGGCTCGCACTGCGCTACCGCAGCCTGACGGTCTTCACCGCTGCCAATCCGGGGATGCCTGCTGGCGGCATCGTTGGTGAGTCGAAACGGTTGATTCTCGGGGGGCTGGTCTCAGGTCGTGCGCCAGTCGCGCCGTTCCTTCCGCTCTTGACTGGCGACGACGCGGGCGCGCGCGCTGTGGCGGCGTCTCGAGCCGTGGCGTCATGGGGATTGCCGCTCGTCTTCAAACCCGACCAGGGGCAGCGCGGCTCCGGAGTCTCGATCCTCCGGGCGCAAGAAGACGTCGATCGAATCGCGCGCACGCTCACCGCCGATGCTGTACTGCAGAAGTACGTGGGAGGTCTGGAATTTGGCGTGTTCTACGCGCGCCGGCCCGACGAGCCGCGGGGACGCATCATTTCGCTCACCAGGAAGCGCCTGCCCACAGTCCGTGGTGACGGACGACGCACCCTTCGCGATCTCATCCTGGACGACGAACGCGCCGTTGCGCTTGCAGACACGTATCTGGCTATCAATCGGGAGCGTTTGCACGATGTTCCCGAAGTGGGAGCCGCCGTAATTATCGGCGAGCTGGGTAGCCATTGCCGCGGCGCGGTGTTCGAGAACGGCGAATCGCTCGTCACACCAGCACTCGAGGAGGCGATAGAGGCGGCGAGCCGCGCACTGCCTGGGTTCACATTCGGGCGCTTCGATGTGCGCGCGGAGTCTGACGGTGCATTGACGGACGGGCGCTTCACGATTCTCGAACTGAACGGAGTCACATCGGAGCCGACACACATCTACGATCCCGCGTCGTCAGTGTGGCAGGCCTGGCGAACGCTCGCGGCGACGTGGAGCCTGGCTTTTGCTATCGGGGACGCGCAGCGCCGTCGCGGCGTGCCGGTTGCGTCGATGGCCGAGATTCTCCAACTGTGCGTGAGCTACCGGCGATTCATCCGGCGACGGAGTGTAACCGCTGCCGCGAGCGCATCATCGAAGCCTTCGACAGTCCGGGCTGCACAAATCCACTCCCGGCATGAGCCTCTTCACACGACAGAAGGATGACGTCATGAGTCTGCAGGGAAAGAACGCGCTGGTCACGGGAAGCAGCAAAGGCATCGGGCGCGC
>JBKPMA010000210.1:0-10119 GCA_046731935.1 Acidobacteriota bacterium | reverse complement strand
GCCCTGCACGGTGCCGTCTTCCCCGTAGGGTCCGTGCAGAACAGGGAAGACCACATCGATGCCGCCGCTGATCGCGGCCGTGGGCTCGGTCACCTGCAGCGCGCCGACCGGTCCTGCATCCACCACGTCGCCGGCCGAGATTGCCGTCGGCTCCTTCGCGCCGAGCACCCAGCGCCCATCCTTGTCGATGCGAATCGGGACTGGTTCAAAGCGGCTGCGATCGAGGTGCTTGAAAATGGATGCCGCCGAGACGACCGACACTTCGTGCTCGCCCGATCGTCCGCCGTAGATGATCCCAATCCGAAGCTTTTTCACGAAGGTAGCGGCTCCCGCGACGGACTAATATTACCCGGTCCAGAATTCCATTCCGCACTCCGCACTCCGAATTCCGAACTGGATGAGTTCTTTTTCGTTTCGTCTCACACACACTGACGGACGCGCGCGGCGCGGGACGCTCACGACGCCGCACGGCACGATTGAGACACCCGTCTTCATGCCGGTCGGCACCCAGGGCACGGTCAAGGCCGTGACGCATGCCCAGCTCGAGGCGCTCGGGGCGTCGATCATCCTCGGAAACACGTACCATCTGCACCTGCGGCCCGGCGACGCGTCGATCGGAGCACTGGGCGGCTTGCATCGCTTCAGCGGCTGGACGCGGCCGCTCCTGACCGACAGCGGCGGCTATCAGGTCTTCAGCCTCACCGACAGACGCAAGCTCACGGAGAACGGCGTCGCGTTCACCTCACACCTCGATGGGAGCGCACACCTGCTCACCCCCGAGATTGCTGTCGACATCCAAGCGCGCCTGGGCTCCGACATTTCGATGGCATTCGACGAATGTCTGCCATACCCCGTCGATCATGACGTCGCGCGCGAGGCTGTCGATCGCACCGTACGATGGGCTGCGCGCGGCCGGCAGCGCTTCCAGGAGGTGTACTCGCATGCGGGGGCGGAGGGCTCGGTCCAGCCGACCAACCGCGGGCAGGCGCAGTTCGGCATCGTGCAGGGCGGGGTGTATGCCGATCTCCGCGAGCGAAGCGCCGAGGGCACGCTTGCCGTCGGCTTCGACGCCTACGCCATCGGTGGGCTGAGCGTGGGGGAACCCATCGACGTCATGTACGACGTCGTCGGGTACACGGCGGCGTGGCTGCCGAACGAGCGCCCGCGGTACTTGATGGGCGCAGGCACCCCCGCCGACCTGGTGGAGTGCGTCGCGCGCGGGATCGACATGTTCGATTGCGTGCTGCCCACGAGGAACGCCAGGAACGGACAGCTCTTCACATCCGCGGGCCGGCTCAACATCAATAACGCGGCGTTCGCCACCGACGAGAGGCCCATCGACGAGGACTGTCAGTGCTACACCTGCCGGACTCATTCACGGGCCTACCTGCGGCATCTCTTCGTGGCGCGGGAAATGACGGCGGGAACCCTCAACTCCCTGCATAATCTGCACTTTTACCTTGACACCATGAGGCGGATTAGGGAGGCTATTGAATTCGGTCGGTTCGAGAGTTTCAGGCAAGCGTTCCATCAGACCTGGTCCCGCCGGTCGCAGGATTCATGACCCACGAGTTGCTGTTCGCTCGCGCCGTCCTGGCAATGACGACGCCCCCGGATGGTGGCGTCAGCCCGCTCATCCAGCTCCTGCCGTTCGCCCTCATCCTCGGCATTTTCTACGTGCTGCTGTTCCTGCCGGCGCGACGCCGTCAGAAGAAGGTGCAGGCGTTTCTCGACGGGCTCAAGGTCGGGGATCGGATTGTCACATCTGGCGGGTTGTACGGCACGATCACGAAGTTGAGCGACAAGCTGCTGCAGGTGCAGATTGCCGACAAGGTGCGCGTCGATATCGCCCGGTCGGCCGTCGTCGGGTACCAGGGACAGGATCCCGTCGTGGCCGACGCGACGACGCCGTGAGTCCTGAATCCTGTAGTGACGAATAATCGAATGACGAATGCAGATTGACGAGACGTGCCCGCGTGGCTTTTGGGGCTATTCGTCATCCGTCAATCGCTCGTCCGTCAATGTGAGTAGCAGTAATGAATAAGAATCTTCGTTGGAAGGCCCTGGCGATCTTCGCGGTCATCGCGCTCGCGGCGTGGATGATCTACCCGATCGACAAGAAGGTTCGTCTCGGGCTCGACCTCAAGGGCGGCGTCCACCTGGTGCTCCGCGTGCAGACCGACGATGCGCTGCGATTGGGCTCCGAGGCCGCGATGGAGCGCATTCGCACCGAGCTCACGAAGGCCGGTGCGACTGGTGTGACGGCGACCCTCGACGGCGCGACGGCGTTCCAGATCAATGGAGTGCCCGACGCTCAGGATGCGCTGCTCCGGCAGCTTGGCAGCGAAATCGAGAGCACCTATGACCGGTCCGGCTCCGGCGGCAACTACCGCTTCCAGATGAAGCCGAACATCGCCGTGCAGCTGCGCGACGAGACCGTCGCGCAGGCCATCCGCACCATCGAGAACCGCATCAACGAGCTCGGTGTGGCCGAGCCCGTCGTGGCGCGTCAGGGGGCCGGCGATCAGATTCTGGTGCAGCTGCCGGGCGTCACCGACGTGGGCCGTGCGAAGGACATCATCAAGTCCACCGCACTCCTCGAGTTGAAGCTTGTAGAAGCCGGCCCCGCATCGACGCGCGAAATCCTGCTGCAGTCCACAGGTGGGCAGGTGCCCGCCGGCAGCGAGGTGGTGCCCGGTGTCGCGGAGCGGCTCACTCCCGGCGAATCGCCGTCTCCGACCTTCTGGCTCGTGCAGCACGCGCCGGTCATCACGGGCCGGGATCTGCGGACCGCCAAGCCGACGCTCGACGAATACAACAAGCCGGCCGTCAGCTTCTCGCTCAAGAGCGACGGCGCCGTGAAGTTCGGAAACGCGACCGGGGCAAACGTCGGCAAGCAGTTGGCGATCATCCTCGACAACCGCGTCCAGTCCGCACCGCGGATCGACAGCCGGATCACCGACGAGGGGCGCATCGCGGGCAGCTTCACGCAGCAGGAAGCTGCGGATCTGTCGTTGAAGCTGCGGTCGGGCGCGCTGCCAGCCTCGCTGACGTACCTCGAGGAGCGCACTGTCGGTCCGACGCTCGGCATCGACTCGATTCGCGCCGGTATCATCGCGTCGCTCGTCGGCCTCGCGCTGGTCGTGGTCTTCATGCTCGTGTACTACAAGCTCTCGGGCGTGAACGCGATCGTGGCGATGTCCATCAACCTGCTGGTTCTCCTGGCGATGATGGCCTACTTCGGCGCGACCATGACGTTGCCCGGCATTGCGGGCTTCATCCTGACGATCGGCATGGGCGTCGACAGCAACGTGCTCATCTTCGAGCGCATCAAGGAGGAGCTGTCGTCGCAGAAGGGGCCGCGGCAGGCAGTCGGCGCCGGCTTCGATCGCGTCTTCTGGACGATCCTCGACACGCACATCGCGTCGCTCATCGCGGCGGCGTTCCTCTTCCAGTTCGGCACCGGTCCCGTGCGCGGGTTCGCGACCACGCTCAGCATCGGCCTGCTCATCAACGTATTCACCTCGGTCTTCGTCTCGCGCGCCCTCTTCGAGTTCGAGCTCTCGGTGCGCAAGTCGCAGTCGCTGAGCATCTAGCGCAGACGTAAAGGCACGGTCATGCAGATTTTCAAGAACGCCAACTACGACTTCATCAAGTGGCGGTGGCACGCCCTGATTCTGTCGTCGGTCCTCATCATCGGCGGCTTCCTGCTGATGCTCGCCCGCGGGGGCATGCCGCTCGGCATCGACTTCACGGGCGGCACGCTCGTGGTCGTGAAGTTCGACAAGCCCGTTCACGAGGACACGGTCCGCAAGGCGCTCGACGTGTTGCCTGGTGACAAGGTGGTCCAGCAGTACGGCGATCCCAAGCTGAACGAAGTGCTGATTCGCTTCCCGCAGGTCAAGGGTCAGGAGCAGGGGTTCGGCCTCGAGGCCAACTCGCAGCGGGCGCTGGCGGCGCTGCGCCAGGCCAACGTCGGCAAGTTCGACGTCCTCAGCACCGAAGTCGTCGGCCCGGTTGTCGGCGAGGAGCTGCAGAAGAAGGGCCTCTACGCCACCATCGCGTCGATCTTCGGCCTCAGCATCTACATCGCCTTCCGATTCCGGTTCATCTTCGCCGTGGGCGCGCTGGTCGCCACGTTCCACGACATCTTCGTCGTGCTGGCGCTGATGGGCTTTCTCGGGTACGAGCTCTCGCTGAACGTCGTCGCCGCGATCCTCACGATCTCCGGCTACTCGGTCAACGACACCATCGTCGTCTTCGACCGCGTGCGCGAGAACATGAAGGTGATGCGCGGCAAGCCGCTCGATCAGATAGTCAACGCCAGCGTCAATCAGACGCTGGGCCGCACGGTCATTACGTCGACGACGACGTTCCTGGCAGTGCTCGCGCTGTACGTATTCGGCGGCGAGGTGCTGCGTGGCTTTGCGTTCGCGATGCTCGTCGGCGTTGTCACGGGCACGTATTCGACCGTGTTCATCGCCGCGACGATTGCCATCATCCTCAGCCGTCGAGAGATGAACGCGCGCCGTGCCCAGCAGGCTGAGAAGGTGGCCGACGTCGCGTCGCCGTCCGCGGCCCGTCCGCGTAAGCCGGGCCGGAACGTCCGGGCGTCGTAGCCGCGCGCGCAATGATCTTCAAGGCCGTCGTTCTCGGCATCGTGCAGGGGCTCGCCGAGTTTCTGCCGATCTCGAGCTCCGCGCATCTCATCCTGGCGCGGGCGTTCTTTGGCTGGGACGGCGACCAGTTCGGGCTTCCCTTCGACGTGGCCCTGCACGTCGGGACGCTGCTCGCCATCCTCGTGTACTTCCGCGACGACTTGCTGCGCATGCTGGCGGCGGCCCCCGGGATGTTCAGCCGTCACGCCAGTGGGCCGGCTCGTCTCGCGTGGCTGGTCGTGATCGGCACGCTCCCCGTCGTGGTCGTGGGACTGCTCCTGCGCAACCTCGAAGACGCGCTCCGGTCGCCGATTGTGGCCGGCTGCACCCTTGCCCTCGGGGGTGTGCTGCTGCTCGCGGCGGAGCGCGTAGGATCGCGAAGCCGTGACGCGGAATCGCTCAACGCCGGTGAGGCGCTCGGGCTCGGCACCGCACAGTCCGCGGCACTCGTGCCGGGAGTGTCGCGCTCCGGCGCAACCATCACCCTCGGATTGTTCCTGGGACTCCGCCGTGACGCGGCCGCCCGGTTCTCGTTCCTGCTGGGTGTGCCGGCGATCTCCGCCGCCGCGGCGCACGAGGGCCTGAAGCTGCTGCACGAGCCGCTGGCCGCTGGCAGCGCACAGCTGTTTCTGATCGGCATGATCGTGTCCGCCGCGGTCGGCTATCTGACAATCAAGTACTTCCTTCAGTACCTGGCGTCGCATTCGTTGACCGTGTTCGCGTGGTATCGGCTGGCGCTCGCGGCCTGTGTGGCCATCTGGTGGCTGCACGGCGGCGCGTAGTGCCGGCGTCGATCCCGACTGATTCCGAATTCCGCAGTCCGCATTCCGAACTGACGATGCTCTCCTGGCTGCGCCGCAGCTTCATCACCGGCTTCTTCGTCATCGTCCCGCTGATCATCAGTGTCGCGGCGCTGGTCTGGATTTTCCGCGTCGTCGATGGCGTGGCGTCGCCCCTGGTCGCACGGTGGCTCGGTCACGAAGTGCCTGGGCTGGGGCTCGTGACGACGGCGCTGCTGGTGCTGATCACGGGAGCGGTGGCGACCAATGTCGTGGGACGGCGGCTGCTGCAGCGGGCGGAGCAGTGGCTCCTGCTCGTGCCCGTGTTCAAGACGGTGTACTCTCCGGTCAAGCAGCTCGTGGCGGCGTTTTCGCCGGACAACGACACCGGCTTCAAGCGCGTCGTTCTCGTCGAGCGCGGCAACGGGTTCGTCCTTGGGTTCCTGACGCGCGAGTTCACGCTCAGCACGGGCGGGGCGAGCGAGTCCCTGGTCGCGGTGTACGTCCCGACCAATCACCTCTACCTTGGCGATGTCCTGATTGTGCCGAGGGACCGGGTGCGGTATCCGGAGCTGTCGGTCGAAGAAGGTGTCCGGATCTTCCTTACCGGCGGCACCGCTGTGCCCTCCGTCGTTCCCGAGCGGGGCGGCCGCGAAGGGAGCGACGGTTAGGCGACACCTGCCGCTCGCCTTGTCAGGCCCCGGTCCCATATATAATCGCGCGCTGGCCGGGCCCGCCTGCCCTTGTTGGGGCCCGCCGGTTCGTTCGTGCGTTCCGTCCTCATTCGTACTGTGAGAGGTTCCATGTCATTCATGACGTCTCAACTGCTCCGCCGCTCCGCGGTGACGGCCGCCGCGGGGCTGCTGTGCGCCTGTAGCGTCGCTCCGTCGCTTTTGGCCGCTCAGCCCGAAGCGGCCGGGGCAGGCCATGGGCACACGCCCGGCGGCGAGGTGAACATCCAGCTGCCAGATCTGGCACAAGGCGAATTCCTCGGCCTCAACGGACACGACATCCTCTTGTCGGGTCTCGTGGTCTGTGTGCTCGGGCTGCTCTTCGGCGCGTGGACGTATACCAGCGTCAAGCGGCTCCCCGTGCACTCCTCGATGGCGGAGGTCTCGGATCTGATCTACGAGACCTGCAAGGCGTATCTGGTGCAGCAGGGCAAGCTGCTGCTGGTGCTGGAGCTCTTCATCGGCACGATCATCGTCGCCTACTTCGCGATGATCGGGTTTGCCGCGTACAAGATCGCGATCATCCTGCTGTTCTCGCTGATAGGGATCGGTGGCAGCTACGGGGTCGCCTGGTTCGGCATCCGGATCAACACGCTGGCGAATTCGCGCACTGCCTTCGCCAGTCTGCGCGGGCGCGCGTGGCCGTTGTGCGAGATTCCTCTCCGCTCCGGGATGAGCGTGGGCATGATGCTCATCTCGGTCGAGCTGCTCTTCATGCTCGCGATTCTGCTGTTCATTCCCGGCGAGTACGCGGGGCCCTGCTTCCTCGGCTTCGCCATCGGCGAATCGCTCGGCGCCGCGGCGCTGCGCATCGCCGGCGGCATCTTCACGAAGATCGCCGACATCGGCTCCGACCTGATGAAAGTCGTCTTCAAGATCAAGGAAGACGATGCGCGAAATCCGGGTGTCATTGCGGACTGCACCGGCGACAACGCCGGCGACTCAGTGGGTCCGACAGCCGACGGCTTCGAGACGTACGGCGTCACCGGCGTGGCGCTCATCTCGTTCATCATGCTCGCGGTGCACGAGCCGCTCATCCAGGTGAAGCTGCTCGTCTGGATCTTCATGATGCGCGTCATGATGGTCCTCGCGTCCGGCCTTTCCTATCTGGCGACCAATGCGGTCGCTGGGTCGAAGTTCGGGGCCGCCGAGCGTTTCAACTTCGAAGTGCCGCTGACGTGGCTCGTCTGGGTGACGTCGATCGTGTCGGTGATCCTCACCTATGTGCTCTCGAGCCTCCTCATCCCGGAGTTGAACGGCAATACGTCACTCTGGTGGCAGCTGTCCACGGTCATCACGTGCGGCACGCTCGCGGGCGCGATCATTCCCGAGCTCGTCAAGGTGTTCACGTCCACGCAGTCCTCTCACGTGCGCGAAGTGGTGACGTCGTCGCGCGAAGGCGGCGCGTCGCTCAACATCCTGTCCGGGTTCGTCGCCGGCAATTTCAGCGCCTTCTGGCTCGGGCTCACGATCATGGGCCTGATGGCCGTCGCGTACTACGTGAGCACGTTCGGCCTCGGTACGATCATGGTGGCACCGGCGATCTTCGCGTTCGGTCTGGTCGCCTTCGGCTTCCTCGGAATGGGACCGGTGACAATCGCGGTTGACTCGTACGGACCCGTCACCGACAACGCCCAGTCGGTGTACGAGCTCTCGACGATCGAAGCGTTGCCGGGTATCGAGCAGGAGATTCAGAAGGATTTCGGGTTCCGGCTGAACTTCACCGCAGCCAAGGATTTGCTCGAAGAGAACGACGGCGCTGGTAATACGTTCAAAGCCACGGCGAAGCCCGTGCTCATCGGCACGGCCGTCGTGGGCGCCACGACCATGATCTTCTCGATCATCATGGCGTTGACGCAGGGGCTGAAGGACGCGGACGCGATCAGCCGGCTGTCGATCCTGCATCCGCCATTCCTGTTGGGTCTGATCACGGGCGGTGCGGTGATCTACTGGTTCACAGGCGCTTCGACCCAGGCGGTCAGTACCGGCGCCTATCGCGCCGTCGAGTTCATCAAGCAGAACATCCGGCTCGATACGGCGACGAAGGCGTCGGTCGAAGACAGCCGCCGGGTGGTGGCGATCTGCACGCAGTACGCGCAGCGTGGGATGTTCAACATCTTCCTGGGCGTGTTCTTCGCCACGCTGGCGTTCGCGTTCGTCGAACCGTTCTTCTTCATCGGCTATCTGATTTCCATCGCGATTTTTGGCCTGTATCAGGCGATTTTCATGGCGAACGCCGGGGGAGCCTGGGACAACGCGAAGAAGATCGTCGAGACGGAATTGAAGATGAAGGGGACGGACCTGCATGCGGCGTCGGTCGTGGGCGACACGGTTGGCGACCCGTTCAAAGACACGTCATCGGTCGCGATGAATCCGGTCATCAAGTTCACGACGTTGTTCGGCCTGCTGGCCGTGGAACTCGGTGTATATCTGAGCAGCCGGCAGGGAGCGACCTTCAGCCACACGCTGGCGTTGGCGTTTTTTGTCATCGCCCTGGTCTTCGTGTGGCGGTCGTTCTACGCGATGAGGATCGGGACGGGTCAGGACTGATACAGGCGACGTCAAAAAGGTCCAAGAGTCGCACGGAGTCGCAAAGACGAGTCGGCTAGGCGGCGCAGAGTTTGAATATCGGCAGACGCTGAGGACCGGCTTTGCAACTCTGTTCACGATGCGCCGGCTTGGACCGCTCGTTTCGTTTGACGTTGCCGGTGAGGCGTGCTTACAATGCGCGCCGGTTTTCGCGCTGCGTCCCCGCTCCGGTCCTCGCGCATTCCCGCGCCCGCGACGAGGGGTTCGAACGCCGCGCCAATCGATGCCCGCCGGACGCGCGTCCGTGCGGGTCCATCCCAGCCGGTCAGGAGCACCGGTCGTCGGCGGCATCCCATCAGCAGTCGAGAGCACCTACAGGGCGTCGGCGAGGTCAGCCGTGGCGTCCGTGATGGATCGTCGAATCGAGTTGTCAGGGATGGTGTCTAAGCCTCTGTCCGGGCGGTGTCGGCAGGCGAGACCGTTCGTTGACACGCTTTTGGGGCTGTCACTATAATCGGCCGCTTTCGGCCGAAGCTGCAGGGTCTCAGGAGGGACAAGCGCCGTGCCACGCGATATGTTCAGCGACCCGAACATCAAGGTCGGCGGCCAGAAGTGGTACACGGTACCTCTGTCAATTCTGGTGCACTCGTCCATCATCATCGGGATCATCATCATCCCGCTGCTGGCGGCCGATGCGCTGCCCGAGGTACCGTCGATGATGGCGTTCGCGGTCGCGGCGCCGCCACCACCGCCCCCGCCCCCGCCCCCACCGCCGGCTCCGTCGGCGCAACCCGTCAAGCCGATCGTCCAGGCCAATCCGAATGCCGCCCCGATTGAGGCGCCGACCGAGATCCGCAAAGAGAGCGGGATCGACGCCGGGCTCGACATGGGCGTTGCGGGTGGCGTGGAAGGCGGCGTGCCCGGCGGCGTCGTGGGTGGCGTCGTCGGCGGTATCGAAGCGCCTCCGCCTCCGCCTCCGCCAGCCGCGCCTGTGCGAGTCGGCGGCAACATCAAACCCCCGACGAAAACCCGAGACGTCCGGCCGACCTACCCGGCCATCGCCCAGTCTGCGCGCGTCCAAGGGATCGTCATCATCGAAGCCACCATCGGACCAAGCGGCAAGGTTACCGATGCGAAGGTGCTGCGGTCGATTCCGTTGCTCGACCAGGCCGCGCTCGATGCCGTGCGTCAGTGGGAGTTCACGCCCACGACGCTGAATGGTGTTCCGGTGCCCGTCATCATGACGGTCACGGTGCAGTTCACGCTCCAGTAAGGTCACCCTGGTCGTAACACACTTCTGAGGAGAGAACGATGGAAGGCGGACTCAATATCATTGACCTGTGGAATCAGATGACGTGGGTGGCCAAGGCTGTGGCCTTCGTCCTCTTCTTCATGTCGATGTGGTCCTTCGGCGTGGCCATC
>JBKPMA010000209.1:0-5936 GCA_046731935.1 Acidobacteriota bacterium | reverse complement strand
TCCGTAGTCCGTAGTCCGTAGTCCGTAGTCCGCAGCCTGATTCCCATGCCCGTCTTCCGCAAGTCCGAGACGCCCGAAACGCCACTCATCGTGTCGGTGACCGGGGTACGCCTTGGGATGCGCGTGCTCGGGATCGTCGGACCGGATGCGCGCCTGTTCTTCGAAGTCGCGCGCCGCGTCGGCCTCACCGGCCGGGCGATCGCGCTAGCGCAGGACGAGCCGACTTCCGCAGCCGTCGGTGATGCGGCGATCAACGACGGCGTCACGCTCGACGTGGCCTCGCCCTTCTTGCCCCTTACTGTGCCGGATGGCAGTCTCGATCTCGCGATCGTGGACGAGCGGACGACGCGGTCCCCCGCGTACGATCTGACGACCCTACTGCCGTCGATCCGCGCGGCGCTGCGTGAAGGAGGCCGCGTGGTCGTGGTGCTCTCGGCAGGGGGAGCGCTGGCGCGATGGTTCGGGACGACCAGGCCTCCGGACGTCGGTCCAATCCTCGACGCGTGTCTGGCGGCTGGGTTGTCGAAAGGCCGGCTGATCGCGGCGCACGACGGCATGGCGTTCGTGGAAGCACTTCGCCCCGGCAGTTAGGGCCTGTAGCCTGCAGCCCGCTTTGGCAGTCCTCTCCCGATAACATCGCCTGTCCCGCATCGACGACACCCTCCCCGCGAATTACAGGGATCGGTCCGAATCCTCCGGAATTGCCAAAAGTCCTCGGTGATTTCCGGGGCAGCGCTTTTGCCTTCTTCGTTAGGAACTGATGGAAGCCCCCGCGCAGCTGGCCGAAGTGTTTACCGCCGATGAGCTGGCTCAGGCCGCCGGTGTTGGAACCGCCGAAGTCGAAGCCCTCATGGAAGCCGGCGCGATTGCCACGGTGGCAACGCCCGGCCGCGCCCGGTTCGTTGCCGCCGACGAGGCGCTCCGGGCCGGGCGGGCACTGGCGGCCGGACTGCCGCTCGTCTGTGGACCGACAGCGCCGCCGGCGGATCCGCTCATGTCTCAATCGCCATCAGGTCGGAACGGCGTCAAGACTCCATTTTTCGTCTCGACCGCTCTCCACAGCGGCCTGGTGGCCATTCTCGTGGCCGCCACGGCCTGGGGTGTCAGCGCGACGCGTCACGCGAGCCCGATGAATTCGACAGACCTGCGACTGGTTTATCTGGCTCTGCCCGGCCCAAGTGGGGGTGGCGGCGGCGGCGGAGCTCGGAGCGTCACTCCCGCACCGGTCGCGCGAAAGAAGGGGTCGTCGCGCTTGAACAGTCCGGTGCCTCCGCGTCCAGCGCCGCCTACTCCCGCACCGCCAACTCCAGAAGAGGTGACTCCGCCGCCGCCGAAGGCTCCCGTAGCGTCTGCCCCCGCAGATCCCACCGATCAGGACGGCGTCGTCGTTCCGGCCGCAACCTCCGGCGACAGTCGCGGTCCTGGTGACGATGCGGGCGCGGGTGCGGGCCACGGCAACGGCACAGGGAACGGAACCGGCAGCGGCATCGGAGATGGCACGGATGGAGGCACGGGAGGCGGACCGTATCGTCCTGGAAGTGGCGTGGAACCGCCGACGCTCCTGCAGGAAGTCAAACCGGACTACTCGGAGGAGGCACGGCGCCGCGGAGTCTCGGGTGACGTGCTCATGACACTTGTCGTCAGGCGCGACGGCAGCGTCGCCGACGTACACGTCACCCGCGGCCTCGGCTACGGGCTCGACGAACGTGCCGTCGAGGCTGTGCGCCAGTGGCGATTTGCACCAGGCCGTCATCGCGGTACTCCCGTCGACGTACAGGTGGAAGTGGCAATCGAATTCCGACTTCGTTGAGGACGCCGAATGGATACCGCACTCGTAATCATCTCGTTGCTGTCGCTCGGACTCGCGGGAGCGTTGCTGGTGTATGCGGCGAAGCTTCAGCAGGAACAGCGCGAACGATCGCGAGCCCGCGTGGCGGCATTGCGATCGGAAATTGCACTGTCGCCAGCCGAGCACGCCGTCTCAGCGTTTCACGCCGAGGATCCCTGGGACCATCTCGCACCGGAGCCGCTTGAAGCGACGGACACAGCCGCGTTCGTTCCGGTGACGTTCACCGAACCAGACATACCGCTCGATGACGGACGCCGGCGTCTGGTCGCGACCGTGCTGATCGGCGTGGTCGCGGTCTGTGCACTTGGCGCTGCGGTGTATGGAATGAGCGCGATACGCGGTCGCACCGCCGCAACGCCGGCGGTTGTACGTCCGAACACCTCGCTCGAACTGATCGCGCTCCGCACCGAACGGAGCGAGGACTCGCTGACGGTTGCGGGAACCCTGCACAATGCGGCGACGTCGCCGACTCAACATGGACTTGTCGCGACCGTGTTCGCGTTCGACGCCGCAGGACAGCTGCTCACCAGCGCTCAGGCGCCAATCGACTATCAGGAACTGGCCTCTGGGGATGACTCTCCGTTTGTCGTGAAGGTGGCAGGCGCACACTCAGCCGCGCGTGTACGTGTCAGCTTCCGTCAGAACGGGAATGTGGTGCCGCACATCGACCGGCGTCAGCGATGACTCTCGAAGGGCTCGAGGGCCCGAGGGGTAAGGGCTTCATGAGACCGATTGCGTCGTACATCATCGCGGCCGTGATAGCGGCTGGGACCATCGTGGCGGCGCAGTCGCCGCCGGGCCAGAGCACACCGTCTACGCCGACAGAACGCGAGGGCGCGCAGCCCGGTGGTCAGGAGAACGGCTTCCGGTTCCGCGCCGGTGTCGACCTCGTCAACGTCACGGTGACAGTGACCGACAACACGGGCCGCTTCGTTTCCGGACTCACGCGCGACGACTTCGTGCTCTACGAGGACGACCGGCCCCAGGCCATCACACACTTCAGTGCCGAGCGTGTGCCGGTGAGTCTGGGCATTGCGCTCGACACGAGCGGCAGCATGGCCGGTGAGAAGTTCGAGCACGCGCAGGAAGCGCTCGATCGCTTCCTGACCGATCTGCTGGATCCGGGCGACGAGGTCTTTCTCTATCGCTTCAGCAGTCAGCCGGTGCTCGAGCAGGGATGGACCACCGATCGCGAACGCATGTCGCAGGCACTCAGGCGTATCGTTCCGCGGGGCGGCACCGCGATGTACGACACCGTGGCCGAGGCGATTCCGCTGGCCCAGCGCGGGCACAACCGCAAGCGCGCCCTCGTCGTGATCTCGGATGGCAACGACACCAACTCGCTCGTGCAGATTGACGATCTGCGGCAGATGATCCGCGAGTCGGAGGTGCTCGTGTACGCGGTCGGGATCGACGGACAGGCCGAAGTGCCGACCGATTGGACGCGGCGTCCCCCGCGCCGTGTTCCCTGGCCGTTCCCTGGCGCACCTGGCAGCGGCGGCGGACGCCCATTCCCGACGCCTCCGGTCAACGGTCCATATGGACCGGATCCGCGCCAGCGCACGCCGCGCGTGCTGGGCCGCGACGACGAGCGTGTGAACGTCGCGGCGCTCCGCTCGATGACCGACGATAGCGGCGGCCGCACCGAAATCGTGCGATCAGGCCAGGATCTCAATCCGGCGACGGCGGGGATCGCCGACGAGCTGAGCAAACAGTATTTCCTCGCGTATCCAGCGGCCTCGCACAAAGACGGCCGCTGGCACGGGATCCGCGTCGAGGTGAAACGCGGTCCGTATCGCATTCGAGCGCGCCGTGGGTACATCGCGAGCTGATCTCAGTCTTCGGTCTTCGGTCTACGGTCTTCAGTAGACCGCAGACTGTGGACCGAAGACTGCAGACGAAGACTGTAGACCGGACTGTAGACCGAAGACCGAAGACTGCAGACCGGAAACTGTAGACCGAGGACCGCAGACCGAAGACTGTTAGAATCCCCCCGCGTGTCGACTCTTCTGGCCGCTGTAGGCCTCAGCCTGCTCGGTAGTCTGGGCGGGCTCCTTCTTGCCGCCCTCCTGCTGTTGTTTCCCGACTCCGTGCGCACCAAGCTGCTGCCGTGGCTCGTGAGCTACGCCGTCGGCACACTCCTCGGGGTGGCGTTGCTGGCGCTCTTGCCGGAAGCACTCGAGCAATTGCCGTCCACTCGCGTCTTCGAAGCGGTGCTCGCCGGCATCCTGCTCTTCTTCGTCCTCGAAAAGCTGGTCCTCTGGCGTCATTGCCACACGGACGCGTGTGAGGTCCACGGCGCTGCCGCGTCGCTCGTCCTCATCGGTGATGCATTCCACAACTTCGTGGACGGGGCGATGATTGGAACGGCGGTGGTCACGTCTATTCCGCTGGGCGTGAGCACCGCCATTGCTGTCGCGACGCATGAGGTCCCGCAGGAAGTAGGCGACTTCGCCGTGCTGCTGCACTCCGGCTACAGCCGTACGCGCGCGTTCGTATTGAACATTCTCTCGGGCCTCTCCGCTCTGGCAGGTACCGTACTCGCCGTGCTGCTCGTAGGCAGCGCTCCAACGCTCAAGCCCTATCTGCTGTGTATTGCCGCATCGAGCTTTCTCTACATCGCAATGGCTGATCTCATCCCCGATCTCCACAGCGGGCGGATCGCGGGGAGTGCCTTCCGGCAGCTGATCCTCGTGGCGTTAGGTATCGCGACCGCGATGCTGCTCTAGCACACCGACAGCTCTGCCAGCTCGCCGAGCACTCCTCGGCTCAACCTGGGGTTCTCATCAAGAGACGGCACGTGTCCTCGCCATGTGGCAGCTGCCGCGACGTTTGCGCGTTTTTCTTCGGAAAACTGGCCCGCGCAGTCGATTTTGCGTGGCACATGCCTTGCCTCTGAAGGGTGCGTCAGCGCACGCCGGCATCACCGGCGAGCAACCCAAGGAGATCGGGCAATGTTGAAGAAATCGATTCTCGGGGCGCTGGCTCTCGCGCTGGTTGCGGCTCCATCCTTTGCGGACGTTCCGACGCGCAAGAGCCTGCAGGTCCTGAACGACGTGGCCACGCAGGTGCGCCAGTACACCCGGTTCACGATCTTCGATGACGTGAACGTTTCGGTAGACAACGGTATGGTCACGTTGACCGGACGCGTGACGATGCCATTCAAGAAAGACGACCTCGAGGCGCGCGTCGCCAAAGTCGACGGCGTCGTGCAGGTGAAGAACGAGCTGGGCGTGCTGCCCGTCTCGCCGTATGACGATGAACTGCGATTCCGGATCGCACGGGCGATCTATCGCAATCCGTCGTTCTGGAACTATGCCGCGATGGCGAACCCTCCGATCCACATCGTCGTGGAGAACGGACGTGTCACCCTGACCGGTACGGTGAACAACAACGTCGAGCGAATGTTGGCGCGATCGCTGGCCATGACGTTCGGCGCCTTCTCGATCACGAACAACCTGAAGACGGACGCCGAAGTCCAGGCCATGCTCGAACACGTCAACTGACCTCTACAAGCCTCCCCAGCCGGCAGCATGCGCTCGTGCTGCCGGCGCCCACTTCGCCCCCCGGTCCTTCCCTTTCCGTCCATTGGTCAATCGTCGGCAGCGCGTGCATAATCGGCGGCATGCTCTGGAAATGCGTCGGCCGCGTGTCGAGCGCGTTCCTGATAACGATTGCCGTCGCGAGCGGGCTGGCAGCGCCGGCGGCGGCGGCGGACGACGTTCTCATCTTCGCGGCGGCGAGCCTCACGAACGCAATCGACGCCATGAAGCCGCTCATTCTGAAAGACACCGGCGTCGCCATTCGAGCGTCGTACGCCTCGAGCGCCGCACTGGCGAAGCAGATCGAGGCAGGTGCACCGGCCGACCTCTTCATTTCCGCCGACGCCGAGTGGATGAACTACCTGATACAGCGGAAACTCGTGAGGAGTCCCGTCTACAAGGAGTTCGCCGGCTACTGGCTCGTCTTGGTGGCGCCGGCGTCGAGCTCCAGCATGGCGTCCTTCCGCTCCGGGATGCATCTCAGTGCGCTGCTCGGCGGCAGCAGACTCGCGGTTGGCGACCCCGCCAGCGTGCCTGTCGGAAAG
>JBKPMA010000208.1:0-14067 GCA_046731935.1 Acidobacteriota bacterium | reverse complement strand
CTATACGACAGGCGGTGTTGCCCGGCAGACGGCATGATCGGCCTAGCCTCGGCGGCACTCGCCCTCTTGGTCGGTACAGTCGCGCTGACCGCGGGCGTGAACGGACTCCTGTATCTGCCCTTCTGGCTGGCCGCCGCGGCTCCTGGTGTTCCGCTGGGCGTGCGGGCGTTCGGACGCTCGGCATCGGGTGCCGTGGTGGGCCTGGCCGCCGGTTACGGAGTGACCTGCCTCGCGTGCTGGGCGGCCATCCGCTTTGGCGCCGCAACACCCGCTTTTCTTCTCACAGCGTGGGCTGTCAGTGCGCTTCTGCTCACCGCTGGCGCGATGGCCATTCGAGGCCCCGTGATCGCTCTGCCCGCCGGGGATCGCTCCGAGCGTGCCGCACTGCTCGGCGTGCTGGTGCTCGTGCCTGTGTTGATGGTCGTGCCGTACCGAAATCTCGGCGCGACTGACGCCGAGGGGCATCGCTTCTACCGCGCGTATTTCACTGCCGACTTCGTCTGGCACATGGCGCTGACGTCGGAGCTGCGGCGCTTCGCGATGCCGCCGGTTAATCCGTATCTCGAATCGAAGACGCTGCATTACTACTGGACCTACTTCCTCGTGCCTGCGGCGATCACAGGCGCCGGACCCAAAGCGGTCCGCAGCGTCGAAGATGCGCTCAAGACCAATGCAATCGCGACCGCGTTCGTTCTCGCTGGGTCCTTCTACGTGCTTGCCGCGACGGCGGTCCGCCGCCGGATGGCGGCAACGCTGGCGGTCGCCCTCGTGATTCTGGCGTCGAGCGCCGAGGGGGCTGCGCTCATCGTCCATCAGCTTCGCGGAGGAGGATCGCTTGCAATCCTGCGTGGCATCAACGTGGATGCGGTCACCGCGTGGTGGTACGACGGGCTGCGGATCGATGGCGTGCACCGCACGATGTTTTATACCCCGCAGCATGGCATGTCGTGCGCGCTTGGACTGCTGGCGCTCGTTGTGCCGAGCGTGGGTGGCGCGGCGCTGACGCCAGCAGCGGCGGGTGTCGCGGGGCTGCTGCTCGGGCTCTCGACTGCGTTCAATCCATTCCTCGGCGCGGCCTTTTGTGCCGTGTACGGCCTGTCGGTCGTGGCCGATCTCGTCGTGAACCGGCGGCCGCTGCGAAGTGTGCCCGTGCACGCACTGGCCGCGCTGCCACCGATTCTGGCGGTGGCATGGAGTATCACGAACGCGATGAGCGACGGCGCGACAGCCGCGTTGACCATCGGATGGGTCGGCTACGCGCGCAACGCACCGATCCTGACGCTTCTGCTGTCGGCCGGCCCGGTGCTGGTCCCGGCGATGGTCGGCTTCTGGCCCGATCGTCGCCTGCCGGCGCAACCCGCCAGGACGGCCGCGGCGGCCGTGGCCGTCAGCCTCATGCTGCTCTATTTCGTGATGCTGTCGGATCGGTCATGGGTAGGATTCCGCGCCGGCCAGCTCCTGCTGGCAGCGCTGACCGTGCCACTCGCGCGCTTGCTGGATCGTGTGCTGCAGGCGGGACGCACCAGTGTAGTGACCGGGGTCGTCGGGGCCATTCTTCTGATCGGACTTCCGACAACGGCGGTGGACGTCTACAACGCCGCAGACATCACGAACACGGCGATGGGCCCGGGCTTCCCGTGGACGGTCGTCCTGTCGCGCGAGCAGCGTGATGGACTGTCGTGGATCCAGCGTTTCACGCCGGCGGACGCCGTCGTTCAGGCGGAGCCGTTCGTGCGGGGGCGCACGCAATGGAGCTTGATCCCGTCATTCGCCGAGCGCCGGATGGCGGCCGGTCTACCTATTTCGCTGTTGTCGACGCCCGACTACGCCGCCGGTGCCCGGAAAGTGCAGGCCATTCTCCGCGCGCGATCGGCCGCGGACGCACACGCGATCGCCCGCCAGCTGGGCATTCAGTACCTCTGGGTCGATGGCGACGACCGCCGCGTCTACGGCCCTGGCATCGCCGTCCTCGATGCGGCGCCGGAGCTATTCACGCCGGCCTTCAGAGAGGGAGAGGTGGGCGTGTACGGGGTGAGGTGATCGCGCGTCGAACGGCCAGTGGAGAAGCTACCCTCTCCGATACCGCCAGAACGTCCGCGCACCGATGAACCAGTCGCGAAGACCGATCTTCTTGCCCTCGGCCTTGCTTCTCGGGTGATACCGCACCGGCACCTCGACAATCCGAAGTCCCCGCGCTAAGACCTTCGCGGTGATTTCATGATCGGTCTCGAACCCGGTGGTTTCGAGCTGCAGTTCCGGAAGCAGCTGCCGCGGAAACAGCTTCAACGCGGTAACCGTGTCGGTCAGGTATCGCCCTGTGCACGCCAGCATCACGAGACTCAAGCTGCGTCCGCCGAGATAGGCCGCCAACGACTGATTCGGATGACGGCCGCCACTCATGTAGCGGCTGCCGTAGATCACATCGCCCCGCTTCTCGAGGATGGCGCGAACCATTGGAATGTAGTCCTGCGGGTCGTACTCGAGGTCGGCGTCCTGGATGATCAGATAGTCGCCGACGGCACGATCGATCCCGGCGCGCACCGCTTTGCCTTTTCCGCCATTGACGGGCATGCGATGCACGCGGACGCCCGGCACGGCCGACGCGATGGCCGATGTGCGATCGCGCGAGCAGTCGTCCACGACCACGATGTCTTTGTCCACACCCAGCGGCTGGAGATCGACAGCCTGCACGAGGCCGAGCAGTGTGCCGATGAACGCCTCTTCGTTGTAGGCGGGAATGACGATCGAAAGGGTCGGCACGCGGTCAGCGGCTCCTCATCCAACGAGCGAGATGCTCCAGTTCGTCCGGCGTGTTTATCCCGACCGCCTCACGCGCATCGAGCGGCTCGCAGGTGGCCACCGTGCCTCGAGTGGCGGCCCACGCGATGAACGGCAGAAAATTCCGCTCGCCCGTCCCGCCACCGACGTCGATCGTACGGGCGTACTCGGGGAGCCACTCAAACGCGGCGGTCGGCGACAGACTGAACACCCCCATATCGCTCTCGCCGCGAGCCGGCATCACGTCGCCTTCGCGGCGCTGCAGCACCCGTTCGATGGCGCCCTGGGGATTCCGCTCGAAGGAGATGTAGGGCTCGGACCGGAACACCGTCGGCAGCGCGACATCGGTGCCTGCTTCGACAGCCGCCAGCCGCTCGAGTGTTCCTGCCTGCACGCCGACCTGATCACCCCATGTGATCCACAGACGGCCCGCGCCGTAATCTGCGGCAGCCTTCATCCCTATCACGATCGCGTCGAGCATGCCGGTTGGCGTCGCCTGCGTCACGACAGCAGTCTCGAGGCCGGTTCTCCGCGCCGATGCGGCTACGACGTCACGCGCCTCCGGTGAAGCCACGACAATTGCGCGTCCGACGAATGGCGCGTGCAGATCGAGCAGATGGTGCAGCATCGGCCGCCCATTGACCGGGACCAGCACTTTGGGAACAGCCGCGCCAAGACGCAGGCCACGGCCGGCGGCGGGCACTATCAGTACGCGAGCAGACGTCATCGCGTGCTTGGTGATGGCGAGGGACGCTGCGATCCGGCGGCGGGCGCCGGAAACGGCGGGGACGGACGCTTCACGCGGCCCGCGATGATCGTCGCCATCGAGCGGATGCCATCGAGCACTGTCGTCCGCTTCACCTGCTCCGGCGAGACGGAATAAAAGTGCACCGGCACTTCGAACATCTCGGCTTTCCGATTGAGCAGGCTGGAGAGCATCTGCTGATTCGCACGGCGGTGCGTCATCGGCAGCGAGATACTGCACGCGTCGTTCGCACGTACCGCTCGTGCCCCGGATAACGTGTCCGAGACGTAGCGGCCGTAGAGCGCCAGATACAGCAGGCTGAGCACGTGACTGCCGACCGCACTCGCCGCGCCGAGGAACGCCCGGTGCCGGTACTTCAATCGAAGTGATTCCTCGATATCGCGCACCGACAGCCGCCGGCTGCCCCACACGGCGTCGAGCCGGCCGGTCAGATGCGACACCAGCCACGGCACATCTTCACCGTTGTACATGCCGGAAGACTCGAACAACACGACGTACTCGAATCCCCCCTCGCGTAGCGCCTGACGGAGCGGCGGATCGCCCGCACCGCTCAGCGGGGGGGCGACCGTGCGTACACCGAACGGCATCGTCGCGACGAAGGCCCGGTCGAGTGGCCGGTCGATCTCACAGAACACCGTCACGTCGAATGGCAGGCTGGCGATGCCGCCGCGCACCATTTCGATGAGGGTCTGCGCGATCTTGTCGCTTGAGATCGCATCGTACAAAACCACCGCAATCCGCCGCCGCTCCTGCTCACGCTCGAGTGCACGGGACAGAAACGGTCCCAGCACTTTCAGGGCGTCGTGGCGGCCGGTGAGCCCTTCTTCCCAGTGCCCCACTCTGACGAGTCGTGGATCCTGCAGCGTGTCGAGGCGGCCGAGAGGCACGTACGCCTCCGACGCCGTCGTGCCGCCCGGATCGTTCAGCAGGTAGTGCGTAATGAGCGCTGGCGTCGGCGTCGACAGACGCTCCTTTTCTTTCAGGTAGTAAACGGCGCGGCCGATGATGTCGACGGCGCTGCTGCCGGCGATCTCGGCGTCTGCCTGGATGTTCGTGATGAGCAGCTTGATCGCCTTCAGATTGGCAGCGATGGCATGGCTCAGGCCGGGGGTGAGATACGACGGGAACAGGCTCGAGTGCTGAGTGCCCGGCGCGTAGATGATCATGTCCGCGTCGCTGATGGCGGCCGCGAGCCGCGCATTCAGTCCCGGTATGACGGAACGCGCACTGAGGCGAGCTGCCGCGTCGGCCGGGCCAAGCCGCGACAACGCGCCGCTCTCGGCCGGACCAAGCGCATGATCGATCAGAAAGATGTCGGTGATCGCGTTCCGCTGCGTAGCGTCAACGATGTCCGCTTCGCTCCCGAGCACACGGCCGTCGGCGTCGATAGCCACGAGGAAGGCGTTCGTGCCGTCGGTCACATTCTCGATCAAGCCAGCGGGCAGACCGACGAGCGCAGCATACGCATCCACCGCGAGATTGAAACGTCGCTCCGCCTGCAGATACAGGCCTGCAAAGACGAGATTGCCGACACTGCAGTCATCGAAGCGGAACGGGCGGCCAGAGGATGACAGCTCACGAAGGAAAGCGCCCAGCGCGGCGCCAACCGCCGCTGCGGCGTCTTTGCCGACTCCGCTCGTCGACTCGCCCCCCTCGTCCTTCTGAAGGCTGGCTGCGAGCGTGGCGACGGTCGCGCTGTCCGATCCGTCGGGAAGCCTGCGATCGAGCACCGCAATCAGGTTCGGCGGACATGTCCGAAGTTCGGCCGCGACGCGCGACGCATTCTTCCTGAAATCCGACGGACCAAGGCCATCTCCAAGGAAGCGACGCACCTCTCCGGTCGACGCACCATCATCGTAGCCGTTGATCGCGATCGTCAGCTTCACGCCTGGCGTCGCGACCAGCGCAGAGGTCAGCGCACCGGACCCGCGGCCGCCAGAAAACAGCACGACTTTGAGGCCGTGCGCGCGCTCAGTGGACGATGTCAGTGGCACGGCAATGCGATCGGAGCGGTGACGTACGCCGGCGGTTCAGCAGCCCAACAGCTCACGTGTGCGTTCCGCCTGAGCGACGGACGACTCTCGAATCTCCCTGATCACGTAGATCGGCTTGTTCTGCGATTCGTGGTACGTGCGCGCCTGCAGTTCCGCGAGCAATCCCAACGTGATGAGCTGAACGCCGGTGAAGATGAGCAGGATCCCGAACAGCAGGAGCGGACGGTTCGCGATGGACTGATAGGCGAACAGCCGTTCGTACGCGAGTTCCGCGGTGATGAGGAACCCCATCAGCCCCATGAGCCCACCGACCAGGCCGAAGATCTGCAGCGGACGTGTCGAGTAGCTCAGTAGGAATTTGACCGTCAACAGATCGAGCACGACGCGGACGGTGCGGGACAGACCGTACTTCGATCGTCCATGGACCCGGGCACGGTGATTCACCACCTGCTCCGCGATCGTCACCCCCATCTCACTCGCGATGGCGGGAAGGAAGCGGTGCATCTCGCCGTACAGCCGCATGGGCTTCACGACTTCGGCCTTGAACACCTTCAGCGAGCATCCGTAGTCGTGCAGGCGAACGCCCGTCGCCCACGAGATCAGGCGGTTGGCCAGAATGGAGGGCAGCCGCCGCGTGAGAAACGGGTCCTTGCGATCCTTTCGCCAGCCGCACACGATGTCGTTGCCTTGATCGAGCAGCGCGACCATCGCGGCAATGTCGCGAGGATCGTTCTGGAGATCGCCGTCCGACGTCACGATGGCTGAACCGCGCGCGTAGGCGAACCCGGCAGCGAACGCGGCTGTCTGACCGAAATTTCTGCGAAAGCGAATCACCCGGAGCCGGCTGTCGGATGTCTGCAGCGCCGCAAGCTGCTGAAACGTGTCGTCGGTGCTGCCATCGTCTACGACGAGAATCTCGAACGTGCGTCCGGAGGCACCGAGCGTCTCGACCAGCTCTTTGTAGAGCGGTCCGATATTGGGACTCTCGTTCCGGACCGGAATGACGATCGACAGCTCAGGCGGCATCAAGATGGCGCGACGTAGGCGCGCAAACCCTGCAATTCTAATGGTTTCTGGCGTTCGCGGTCAAAGCGTCCGCCGGCGGCGCCAGACTAGCCAGGCCGCCGTCCCCACCAGGATGAGTCCAACGGCGACGAGCCCGAAGGTGCGCTGATGCTCATGGATGAAGCTGATGGTCTGTTTGCCGTACTTCGCGGCGAGCACGCCAACGAGCAGAAAACGGGCACCTCGGCCAATCACCAGCGCGATGACGAATCGCCAGATGGGAATGGCGGCCACGCCAGCCAGCAGGATGAATACTTTGAAGGGTGCGGGCGGCGGCAGCAGCGACGGGACCAGGATCGCCAGGACACCGTACCGCTGAAAGACCGTCGTATACCGGGACATCCGTTCGCTGCCAAACCTCGACCGGACGAGCGCTTCCCCGCCGCGGCGTCCGACGCCGTAGAGCACGACGCAGCCCAGCACGGATCCCGCTGTTGCCATCAATGCGTAGTAGACCAGACGGTATGGATGCGCCATGACGGCGCTCACGACGAGCAGATCGTTGACCTCCGGCAGGGGCACGAACGAGGAGTCGAGAAAAGCGATAATGAACAGCCCGGGCCCTCCAATGGACGCCGCAAACGCCTGCAGCCAGGCAATTATTCCTTTCATGCGCCGCACCCGTGTCGTGATCCCGGTTCGAGTCTGATGTCCATGTCGTCGGGGATTATAGCGAGCAGCCCTCGTGCCACTGGCGATCCGCCATCGCACCGCCTGGCCTGCTGGTGCGCCGCGATCGTTGTGATGTGGGGTCTCTCGGCTGCGCTGATCTACCACGATCAGGGACTCACGCTCAGTCACTACGACGCCAAAGGCCATCTCGTCGTGGCCCGGCGTGTATTCGACAGCCTGACGCCGACGTGGCGGCAAATCGGGGCCGTCTGGCTGCCGCTGCCGCATCTGCTCAATCTCCTGCCCGTCCAGGTCGACTGGCTGTATCGGACGGGCGCATCGGGCGTCCTCATCTCCGTGCTGGCGTCGGGACTCGCCGCGTATGCCGCGACGCGCATCGTGCTGCACGCGACAGGCTCGCGGTCTGCCGCGCTCCTGACCGTCGCCATCCTCGCAACGAATCCGAATCTTCTGTATCTGCAGTCGACGCCGATGACCGAGCCGCTGCTCGTCGGTCTGTTGATGCTGGCCACGTGGCGGCTTCAAGTCTGGGTCGAAGACGATACGCCGAGCGCACATCGCGCAGCCGGGTGGGCGCTCGTGGGCGCGGCGCTGACGCGCTACGAAGCATGGCCCTTCATGGCCGCGGGCCTGGCGTTGGCGGCATACGTCCGTTGGCGGCAGGGCACACCGGTCGAGGACGTCCTTCGCCGATCGGCACGGCTGGCCGCGTATCCGGCTTTGGCGGTACTGGCGTTCGTCATGAATTCGAAGCTCAGTACGGGCGCGTGGTTCGTGACTGGCGGCTTCTACGTGCCCGACCCGCGTATTCAGGGCAAACTGCTGCAGGTGACCGGCGCCGTCTGGTGGGGTGTGCAGCAGCTCGGATCAGCAACGCTGGCCTACACCGCGACGATGGCACTCGTCTTTGTCCTCTGGCGCGGCTTGCGCGATCGACAGCACGCGACGCTCCTGATCACACTCGCCCTGGGCGCCGTCGCGGCGCTTCCCTGGTATGCGTTCTTTGAGGGGCATCCGTTCCGCGTGCGCTACATGGTGCCGCTGGTCGCCGGAGCCGCCGTCGGCATCGGGCTGCTCATCGGCTCGTTCCCTCGTCACGTGCGCGGCGTGCTGGCCGCGGTGGTGCTGCTCCTGATCGTCGTGACGGCCCCGCCGTTCTCAGCGACCGCACCGATGGTGCTCGAAGCGCAGTGGGACGTTCCGCACAGCCACGAGCGGCGCGCCGTGACGACCTGCCTCTCGGAGCGCCGGCACGGCGAGGCGATTCTCGCGAGCATGGGGTCCCTCGCGCACTATATGCAGGAGCTCTCCTCGGCGGGCTTTCAGATTGCGGATTTCGTGCACGAAGGCAACGGCGAGATCTGGGTGAGCGCGCTGAAGGATCCCTCGCGCTACGTCGGCTGGATTCTGACTGAGGAACAGGCTGAAGGCGGAGACGAGCTGGCAAAACGTGCGGCCGAGCATCCGGCCTTCGTATCAGCGTTCACGCGCGTGTGCAGCGGTGGGGGAGTCGCGCTTTATCGCATCAAGAGCGGATTGCCAATCGCGGACACATCTACGACCAAAGCCGCACTGCCTTTGCCGGACGCGCGCGCGGTGCGCGCGTCCGGCCCGTCGCTTAGAACCGGAACTGCACCAGTCCCTGGTATGTAAAGCCGCTCAGATCGATTCTGTCGCCGAGAAAACCATCCGGCAGATCGGTCCCTTCGGCCTGCTGGTACCGCACTTCCCCGCCAAGGAGAACGCTGCGGGTCACGCGGAACTTCACGCCGCCAAACGCGACCGGTCCGAAATTCGTGCCGCTCTTGCTGTAAGAGGCGCGGAAGATCGAACCATCGCCCGTGTCCACGAAGTCGCCGGCTTCGCTGTATCGCCAGTTGAAGATGCCCAACCCGCCGCCGATGTACGGCTGCACGGTCGCATGACGTCCGGTCGGGATGAATCGCACGGTCGCCGTAATGGGAACGATCCGCAGCTTCAGATCCTGCTCGATCTCGGTCCCATCGTCGTAGGTCAGACCCTCATACACACTGTGCACGGTGTGCTGATAGAACCCGACACCTCCGCCTGCCTCGAAGAACTCACCGAGCCCGACGAGCCACTCACCGCTGAATGTGAACCCGTTGAAATCGGAAATGTCGAACAGCAGCGGCTGGCAGAATCCGGTTGTGTTCAAACAGCGGTCGGCATTCAACACATCACCGTCCGCGCGCGCATCGGCGCCGCGCGGGACAAAGCCGCCAAAATTAAGGACGAGAGACTGATCCTGCGCACGCGCCGCAGGCGCCGCTGCCAGCGCGGCCACTCCGACCAGCATCCCCGCCATCGACTGTCGCCACATGGGCCTGCTCCTTCGATGCACGCTGCGGCACGGCCTCGTGCTGTGCCTCGGCTGTCGAGGGAGCATGGCCGATGCCAGTGTGACAACGGGCAGTTTCAGGCGGTTTTTACCGAATTTTAAGGATTCGGCTGTCTCGGCGAGGGGTCAGTCCGTCCGGTTTCTACGACGGTCGGCGCGGTGGTCCGCAATCGTGGCCAGCATGACATCGTGCAGGTGACCGTTGGTGGCCAGCAGGCGTCCTGAGCGGAGCACGAACGGGCTGCCGTCGAGATCCGTCACGCGGCCGCCCGCCTCCTCGAGGATGAGCGCTCCAGCGGCGATGTCCCACGCGCCGAGTCCTTCCTCCCAGAACCCGTCCATCCGGCCCGCCGCGACGTAACACACATCGATCGCGGCCGAGCCCAGACGTCTGACCGCGCGCGACTGCGTGATGAAGCGCGCGAAGAGACTGAGCAGATCGGCGCCATCGACCTGGACGCTGTAGGGGAAGCCTGTGACGAGCAGCGCGTCCCTCAAATTCGACGTGCTGGACACACGCAGCGGCTCGCCGTTGAGCCACGCACCCTTGCCGCGCTCGGCCGCGAACAGCTCGTCGCGGTTCGGATCGTACACGGCACCGACCCGGAGTATCCCGTCGATCTCGAGCGCCAGCGAGGCGCAGAAGATCGGCACGCCGTGCGTAAAGTTGGTCGTGCCATCGATCGGATCGAAGATCCAGCAGGGCCGCGCCGCATCGGAGCCGGACGGTGCTCCGTACTCTTCGCCGAGCACGACGTGGTCGGGGAAGGTCGCCGCGACGCGCTCACGGAAATGCCGCTCGATCGCGAGATCGACGTCGGTGACGAGATCGATCACGCCCTTCTTGTGAACCTCGTACTCTCCGCGGAAGGCCGCGCGCTGGGTCTCGCCCGCTTCGCGGACAGCGGAGATTGCGAACGACAGGAATGGCGACGTCAGGGGATCGGAAGGATTGAGAGTCAAAGGGTCTAAGGGTCGAAGGGATTAAGGGTCGAAGGGTCGAAGGATCGAACGGTAAAGCGTCTCGAGGCGAAAGGGCCGGGAACGATCGTCGTTCGTGAAGCTATTCGTCGGCCTTCCCGACTCGTTTCGTCATCCGGACTTCCATGCCGCCCTCTGGACGTTTCCGCAAGGCCACGTCGTCCATGAAGCTGCGCATGAGAAAAATGCCTCGCCCGCTCGACTTCAGCATGTTCTCGGGCGCAAGGGGATCCGCGACTTCTTCGGGCTCGAAGCCCTCCCCTTCGTCGCAGACGCTGATGACCAGCTCGCCGTCCGGTTGGTCGGTGGACCGGAAATCGACGTGCACCATCTTGCTCTGATCGTGCTGATTCCCGTGCTTGATTGCGTTGATCACCGACTCGCGCACGGCCACGCCCACCCAGTGCATCGAGTCTTCGTCGAAACCGACACGACGGCACAAGTGATCGCTCACCAGCTGAACGAAGTCGAGCATGTCGAAAGCGCTGCAGAATTGGAGCCGCACGAGGTGGCCGGGAGTGGGCATGCTCGCCAGTCGGTTAGGTCAGCGTGACGGGTCTAAGTACCATATGGCGGATCCGCGGTCAAGCGCCCGAAGTGCTGCAATCGAGACTCTCTACGGCGCGACGAGCTCGCGGAACCACCAAGAACCGCGTGATATATTGACCGGATGCCCGCGCTCGGCGAAACCCTGGTGCGCCCGGCCCCTCGCGTTCGGGGACGGATTCGTGTCCCCGGGGACAAGTCGATCTCCCACCGGTATGCCATGCTGGCGTCGCTGGCCACCGGGCGATCGACGATCCAAGGCTACGCACCGGGAGCCGATTGCGCATCCACGCTGGGCTGTCTGCGCGGGCTCGGCGTCGAGGTGACCGTCACCCCAGGCGACCGTCCGGGCAGCGCAACCGTGTCGATCGACGGCCACGGTCTCAGGGGACTCCAGGCGCCCGCCGCACCGCTCGATGCCCGCAACTCGGGCACGACGATGCGTCTGATGTCGGGGATGTTGTCTGCCCACCCGTTCACATCGGTGCTCGTGGGCGACGCGTCTCTCAGCCGGCGTCCCATGCGCCGGGTCATCGAGCCGCTCGCACAAATGGGCGCGCGCATCATTGCTGACCAGGATCGTGCCCCTCTCACTATATCCGGTGGATCGCTCACGGCCATCGATTACACGCCTCCGGTGCCAAGCGCCCAGGTGAAAAGTGCCATCCTGCTGGCTGGCATCCAGACCGACGGCACGACGACCGTCCGCGAATCCACCCCTACTAGGGATCATACGGAGCTGGCCCTCCGCGCGTTTGGTGCCTCGATCGACACCAGCGGTGATGGCCGGATCAGCGTGACCGGGGGCGCGCCGCTACGGCCCTTCGAGGTCACTGTACCCGGCGATCTCTCGTCCGCCACGTTCTGGGCGGTCGCCGCGGCGGGTCTGCCGGGCTCGGAGATCGAAGTCGAGGATCTCGGACTGAATCGGTCCCGGGTAGGACTCTTCGACGTCCTTCGCCGTGCCGGCGCGGATGTCCAGGTCTCCACCGAACGCGTCGTCGAGGGCGAGTTCCGGGGCAGCGTCCGGGTCCGTCACAACGAACTGCGCCCGCTGGTGCTGACGCCGGCGGAAGTGCCCGGCGTGATCGACGAGTTGCCCGCCCTCGCGGCTCTTGCGACGTTCGGCGGCGAGCTGCATGTGACCGGCGCCGCTGAACTCCGCGTGAAGGAGAGCGATCGGATCAGCGCACTGGCGGCGGGCTTCCGCTCGCTCGGCAGCGACATCGAAGAGTTCCCGGACGGGTTCCACATTGTCGGCCGCACGCGGCTTCGTGGAGGCACGGCCGACGCCGCCGGCGATCATCGGCTGGCAATGGCCTTTGCGATTGCGGCGCTCGGTGCTGAGCGGCCCTCGACCATCACGGGCGCAGATGCAGTCGGTGTCTCGTACCCTGGATTCTTCGAGACGCTCGATTCAGTCACTCGTGACAGCCGATAAAATTTACCTGGTCGGATTCATGGCGGCCGGCAAGACCACGCTCGCTCGCGAACTTGGCCGCCGGTTGGATTGGCGTGTGGAAGATATCGACGAGCGCATCGAAGCCCGAGAGGGCCGCACCATCGCGTCCATTTTTTCGCGCGATGGTGAGCCGTATTTCCGTGCCGTGGAGCGCGCGGTCCTCGTGGATCTGCTGCCACTGCGTCACGTCGTCATCGCGACCGGCGGGGGCACCTTCGTCGATCCCGACAACCGCGCTCTCATCAACCGGGATGGCTTCTCCGTCTGGCTCGATGCGTCGTTCGATGCGGTCGTCGGCCGGCTGCCGGCCGACGGACGCCGTCCGCTCGCGGCTGACCGCGAGCAGTTCGAGCGGCTGTACGCCGTACGCCGCACTGCCTACCAACAGGCCCACCTGCGACTCGACGCCGGCTCGACGCCGTCGGCTGCACTCGCCGAACAGGTCATGGCCGCTCTGAGCGAGTGACTCGTGCGCTATCTGGTGCTGAGCGACATCCACGCGAATCTCGCCGCGCTCGAGGCCGTGCTCGCAGCGGCGGAGGCACGCGGCTACGACCGGACCCTGGTCCTCGGCGACATGGTCGGCTACGGCGCGGAGCCAAACGAGGTGATCGATCGCGTGATCGGCCTCAAGCCGGCCGCGATCATCCGCGGCAATCACGACAAGGTCGCCGCCGGCGTGGACGATCCCGAGGAGTTCAACGCCGTCGCCAAAAGTGCGGTGACCTGGACGATCAACACGCTGACACCCGCGCATCGCACGTGGCTGGCCGATCTCGCGTGCGGTCCGCTCGTCGTGGACGACTTGATCGAGATTTGCCACGGCACGCCCTTCGACGAGGACGCGTACGTATTCGACGAACTCGACGCCTTGCGCAGCCTGGAGTCCGCGTCTCGGCGGGTGTGTCTGTTCGGCCATACACACGTGGCCGTCGCGTTCACGCGGGCCGGAGATGGGTTGGACGTGATGACAGGCGGCGAGGAGTCGGCGATCTCGCTCGTCATCGCGCCGGATGCGCGCTATCTGATCAATCCAGGATCTGTCGGACAGCCGCGCGATGGTGATCCCCGCGCAGGGTGCGCGCTCGTGGACACCGAAGAACCGCGCGTCGAGCTCTGGCGGGTTCCCTACGACGTGCAGCTCGCGCAGCACCGCATCATCGACGCGGGGTTGCCCGACGTGCTGGCCAAGCGTCTGTCGGTTGGCCGCTAGCCGCGGCTCACTTCCGCTCCCGCGCCTCGCGCTTGCGCAACTCGACCGCGTACGCGTCCCGCGCCGCGCGTCCTCCGAGAATCCAGCCAATCACGATACCGACCAGCAGCACGCACGGGATGAAGATGAAGTGCCCCGCACCCATCCCTTCGATCACGGCTTGCCGCCTATCTCATTTCTGAGCGTCGTGAGCTCCCGGTCCACGGCCGCCAGTCGGCGCCAGAGCAGGAAGACGTACGCCAGTGTCGCGACCCACATGAACGCGTAGGC
>JBKPMA010000207.1:0-3965 GCA_046731935.1 Acidobacteriota bacterium | reverse complement strand
CACTGGCGCCGCGCCCGTGAGCCAGCACACGGCCCGCCGCGCCGGCGGTGATCAGCCACTGCAGCAAGTGGCGTCGGGAGACATTGGAGACAAGCGGGGAAATCATGGTCTGAGTCCTCGTGCGAGCAGCTCCATGGTGTGGATCACTGGCAGATCGTGCCCTGACCGCTCGAGGTACGAGGCAATCTGTGTCTGGCACCCGATGTTGCCAGTCACGACCGCATGGGCGCCCGTCGAGACGATCGCCGCGGCCTTCGCCGCGCCGAGTGTGGAGGCAATCGCCGGCTGCTCGAGATTGTAAAGGCCCGCCGATCCGCAACAGATCTCGCCGTCCGGGACCTCGCGGAGGGTCAATCCTTCAACCGCGCCGAGCAGGCGACGTGGCGCGGAGCGCACCCGCTGAGCGTGTGCGAGGTGGCAGGCATCGTGATAGGCCGCGATCATCGGCTCCGGCAGGCGAAGCGGCGTGACGAGTCCGACCTGGTCGAGCAGCTCCGACACGTCGCGTACGCGAGCGGCGAATGACGAGGCCGCGGCTTCCTCTGACGAGCCCACGAACAGGTGACCGTACTCCTTCATGGCGGAGCCACAGCCAGCTGCCGTCGTCACAACGGCGTCGACGTCGGCGGGGAACAGAGCGATCAGGCGCCTGGCGAGCGCACGCCCGTGCCCGGCCTCTCCAGCGTGAACGGCGAGCGCTCCGCAGCATGCCTGGCCCGGAGGCACGATCACTTCGATCCCGTTCGCCGACAACACGCGTGCGGCTGCTCGATTGATCGACGGAGCCAGCACGCGCTGCACGCAGCCCACGAGCAGCGCCACTCGTGCGCGTCGAGGGCCAGAGGCCGGCACGACGGTCGGGAGCGGATCGCCTTGCGGCACCGACGTGGGCAGCAGCGAGAGCATGTGCCGCAGCTGCGAGGGCATCATGCGCTCGCCGACCCGGGCGAGAGCCCCGCCAAACAAGGCGAGCCTGAAGAGACGCGGCGATTCGAGCAGCTGCGACAGCAGCCGCTGTCTCAGCCTGGCCGGCTGAGGCCGGGCGGTCTGCTGCGCTCGGGCACGGAACGGCGTCAGCAGCTCGCCGTACTGCACACCTGAAGGACACGCCGTGACGCACGCGACACAGCCAAGACACCGATCGATGTGGGGCAGGACATCGTCTGTCGTCAGCTCGCCTTCGAGGGCCTGCTTCATCAGCACGATCCGGCCGCGAGGCGAGTCCATTTCCTCGCCAAGGACGCGGTACGTGGGACACGCCGGCAGGCAGAACCCGCAATGGACGCACGTTTCGACCGCGCGCGCCATGGCCGGACCCGCGGGTCCGAGCGAATCGACCGGGATCTCGTGACGCACAGGGGACCTTCACTCCGTAGTTCGTAGTCCGTAGTCCGTAGTTCGTAGTTCCTAAAGCCTGACGCCCAAAGCCCAGAGCCTAGGGAGCGAATCTCCCCTCAGGGTCCATTACAGACGCGACTCGTCGCCCGAACTCGTTGTCCCTGATCGCACCGACCAGCGCGTGCCCGCGCGGCCCGCGCACGACCTGTCCCACCAGGTCGAGGCTGGCAAGAGCGTGCGACAAGCGTTCGATCGTGTCCGGCCATGCAATCCAGACCACGTGTCCGGCGAGAGCGTAGCGCCGTGAGGCACCGCGTGCGGCGAGCACTGTGTCGAGCCGCGGCACTTGCGGTGCCGTCAACGGCACACGCGCCAGGATGGCACCGTCGGGTACCCAAGTCATCTCGCGCGCATCGCGCCAGGCGGCTTCGTCGCTGGAACCCTCGAGCACATCGCTCGAGACGCCGATGGTGCGGCGGATCGACTCGATCCGTGGCGCCAGTGATTCCGCGAAGCCTCCGATTCGCAGCCACACCGTCGATGCACCCTCGATGTCCGCGGCCTCGAGATCGAACTGCCCTCGCTGCGCGGTGGCGATCGTCTCCAGCGCCGCAGCGAGGGTCCCGACCGGCGCGCGAATGGTCGCATACGCTTCGGCGCGTGGGAACACTTTGAACGTGAGGTCCGCCAGGATGCCAAAACGTCCGAGGCTGCCGATCATGGCCTGGTGCAGCAGAAAGCCAGCCGCGTTCTTCACGACCGTCCCGCCGCTGCGTACGACGGTGCCGCGTCCGTCGACGATCCGCGCCCCAATGAGAAAGTCGCGGATGCTGCCGTACCGCAAACGGCAGGATCCATTGAGCCCGGCGGCGACCGTCCCCCCAATCGTCGCGCCCGCATCCACGAAGGGCGGATCGAACGGCAGGTGCTGTCCGTGCGCCAGCAGCCGACGTTCGATCTCGGCGACTGGAGTGCCCGCGAGTGCGGTGAACGTGCACTCCTCAGGACTGTGCTCGACGATGCCAGTGAGCGCCGCAAGCCCGATGACGTCGGACGCCGCTGGCGCGAGCCCGGATTTTGTGCCGGCTCCCAGCACACCGACGTGAGGCTGGGCGAGCACGGCCGCGCACAACGCGTCTACCGACGGCGGAAGAACGGTCATGATCGCGAAATGACGCCGGCTCGCTCGAGCGGATGCAGACCGTGAGAGAAGCCCGTCTCATCGCCAGGCCCGAGCTTCTTGCCGCGATTGGCGATTCCGGCGGGATCCATCGCATCGCGGAGCCGCCGCATGCAATCCAGGTCAGCCTCGCCGTACATCTCGCCGAGGAACCGGCGCTTTTCGAGTCCGACGCCGTGCTCGCCCGTAATCGATCCGCCCAGACGGATGCACAAGCGAATGATCTCGGCCGCCAGCTCCTCGGCACGATCGTGCGCGCCAGGCTCGCGTCCGTCATACAGGATCAGTGGGTGCAGGTTCCCGTCGCCCGCGTGGAAGACATTGGCGACGCGGATACCGTAGCGCGCGGACATCGCTTCGATCTCCGCCAGGGCCAGACCCAGGCGCGCGCGAGGCACCACGCCGTCCTGCACGATGAAATCCGGACTGAGGCGGCCCACCGCTGAGAACGCCGACTTGCGCCCCTTCCAGATCCGGGCGCGCTCGTCCTCGTCGGCGGCCACTCGCGTCTCTGTCGCCCCGGACTCGCCGAGGATTCGCATCAGCCGTTCGAATTCGCTCGCGACCTGCGGACGCTCGCCCTCGAGCTCGACGATGAGGACGGCGGCGGCATCAGCGGGATAGTGCGCCTGCACGGCCGCTTCGGCTGCCGCGATCGCGAGCCGGTCCATGATTTCCATTGCGCCGGGCAACAGACCCGATCGGATCACGCGCGACACGGCATCGCCAGCACCCTGCAGCGTCGGGTACGCCGCGAGCACGGTGCGATAGACCGAAGGCCGCGGTACGAGCCGGACGGTGATCTCCAGCGCCACGCCGAACAGCCCCTCAGACCCGACGAACAGGCTCGTGAGATCCGGACCCGTGTGCTCGAGGCTGTCTCCGCCGAGCACGACCACCGCGCCATCCGCGAGCACGGCTTTTATCCCGAGCACGTGGTTAGCGGTCATGCCGTGCCGGAAGCAGTGCGCACCGCCAGAATTGAACGCCACGTTGCCGCCGATCGTGCACACCGACTGGCTGGATGGATCCGGCGCGTAGTAGAGACCGAACGGAGCGCCCGTGGTACTGATGGCCAGATTTACTACGCCGGGTTCGACGACAGCGACTCGGCGATCGGGATCGAACTGCACGATGCGGTTCAACCGATTCAGGGCAATCACGATCCCGTCTTCGACGGGAACGGCGCCGCCAGACAGGCTCGTCCCGCTCCCTCGCGCCATGAAGGGGACGCGAGCGGCATGACACAGCCGAACGAGCTCGATGACTTCGTCCTGCGACTCCGCAATCACGACAGCCCTCGGCCGGGCACGAAACGCGGTGAGACCGTCGGATTCGTACGCCGCGAGCGCGCCTGGGCGCGTCAGCAGCCGCTCGGGCGCGACGAGGCGGGCAAGTGCCGGAAGCAGTTCGCTCGACGTCATGATCGCCACAGACACTATACTGC
>JBKPMA010000206.1:0-3392 GCA_046731935.1 Acidobacteriota bacterium | reverse complement strand
GGTACTGAGGTCCTGCATCGCGTCGAGCACGCGCTTCTCGCGGCGGCGCTTGATCATTTCCTGCGCGACGTTGTGATAGGTGTCCGATTCCGTGATCACCTTGGTCCCGGTCCGATCTCGAGGATCGATGCAGGTGCGCTGGAATTTCGCCGGATAGCACGACTCGTACATCGCTTCGACCGGGTCGCGATCCGCAAGCTGATCGCGCCGCCCCCAGTACCAATAGCGGTGCAGGAAGCCCTCCGTCACGTCGGCGCGCCGCGCGAGCGTGACATCTGAGGCCGACATTTCCGGGGTCATCACGCCGAACAGATCGTCCGGACCGATGATGCGGTCGAGCAGATGCTCGAGGACCGTCTGCATCCGATGCGAGCCGGACATTTCCGTGTGATACGTGTCGAGGAAGATGATGAAGATCCGGCTGCGCGGGTCCACGGCCATCGCGCGCGCTTCGCGCACCGTGTTGGGCTCACGGCGCTCTTCCTGGGGCGTCTGTCCCGCAATCTCGATGTGCTCGAAGCTCTCGACGTTCTGCGGCTTGCCGTCTTCGAAGACGTCGAAGTCAGCGGCCGTGAGATCGCGAACCGGCGTCCCGTCCCTGGTCGGAAAGACATCGACGCGTACGAGGTTGGCGCCCGCGCGGAACGGGGGAAGCGGCTGGGTGGTGGTCTGCGCGGCCGTGGATGGAGGCTTCGCATCGCCGGCGGCTGCCTGCCCGTCGCTCCGCCCGCGCACACTCGCGGCGGGCACGATCACCAGAATGAGGATGGCGTAGGTGAACCACGCCGCGCACCGTCCTTTCAAGACCTTGGACGTTGGGCGTTGGACGTTGGGCTGGCGCCCGAAGCCCTTCATGTCTCCGCCCTCGCCTTCGCGAACCGTCGTCTCACGGTCTTCACGAGCCACGTGGCCGAGACGAGGATCACCGTGACCGACAGTAGACTGACGGTCAGCGCGGCGATGGGATGCCGCAGCGCCAGGAAGGCGAGACCCAGCACGAACGTGTCTTCGCCGATGCTCAGCGCCCAGTTGGAGAACGGCTCGGGGCTGCTGTTGGCGAGCACTCGCGTGCCAGCCTTCGTGAAATGGCTGCTGGCCGCCATGGTGCCGCCGATGAGCGCCGCGACGACCTGCACGCTCGGGGACGCATGCCCGAGGCTGCTGACCGCGATGAACGCGCCGCCGAGCGGACGGATCACCGTGTGCACGGCATCCCAGAGTGAGTCCAGCCACGGGATCTTGTCGGCCACGAACTCGAGCGCGTACAGCACGAGCGCGACTCCGATCACCCAGGGATTGTTGAACGTCTGATACTCCGGTGGCAGGTCTACCCAGGCGTAGCGGGACGCCAGACCGAGAATCGCGACGGTGGCGTAAAGATTGATGCCGGCCGCGAACGAAAACCCCAGTGTGCGACCGAGCGTGGTCAGCGTGTCCATGGGACCCCTCCGCGACGGCTGCCGGGCCTAGAGAGGACCAGCGGCAAGCAACGCTTCGATCCGGGTGCGCACGATGGCGATAAGTCGATCCCGATCGTCGGCGGTCAGACCCGCTGTGTCAACGGGCTCGCCGATCCGGACCGTGACCCGCGCCGGCCAGAGCATCCAGCTCCCGCGGCGCATCGCCGCGCGTCCACCACTGATCGCGACGGGCAGAATCGGCGCCTGTGCCTGGATGGCCATGATGAATCCGCCCTTCTTGAACGGCAGGAGCGCGTCGGTCCGGCTTCGTGTGCCCTCGGGAAAGATCAAAAACGAGTGTCCCTGCCGGATGGACGCCGCGCCGCGGCGAATCGAGGCCATCGCTTCTTCACGATTGGACCGCTCGATGGGAACAAAGCCCCCGGCATCGAACATGTAGCCGAGGATTGGCAGTTTCGAGAGCTCCGCCTTGTACAGAAAGTAGAGCCGCCGATGGAGCGCCTTGAAGAGCACGGGCGGATCCACATTGCTCTGATGGTTCGCGCAGAACACGACCGCGCGTGTGGCGGGCACGTGCTCGCGGCCGGCGACTCTGTAGCGAATCCCGGCCAGGTGGAGGGCCAACCAGACGGCGCCGTGGCCGAACACGAAGAGCAGCTCATTGGTGCGGAAAATTCGCAGGACGATCAGACCGACCGGTGCGAGGACCAGCGTGTAGACCGAGATGAACAGGAACGTCGTGAGCGAGCGCGCGGCGGCAATCGCGGTGGTGATGGGACCTGAACGAGGCGCCTCGGCCTCAGACGCTGACTCGGCTGACGCGGTGTGCTCGGATGCGCTGACGGGCATGAAATGAGGCCTGATACACGAACGGCCTGGATCGACGAGCGATCCAGGCCGTGCGCTGACGATTGGTTCGAACGATGCGGTGTTACGACGCGCGCACGGCCCGACGGCTCGGTGCGGATGCCGCTACTGGACGCGCGGCGGGAATCGACGCCGACTTGGTGACCGGCTTCGCCGCCACAGCCGCACGCGCCACTGGGGCAGTGCGCTGCGCGGCGCGCGCCTTGGCCACGAAGCAGCGCTCGAGGGCCTGGGTCACGCGGCCTTCGACGTTGTCGTTCGTGAGACGCATCACTTCCGAGATCTCGGAGACGATCAGGAACCGCGCGCGATCGAGCATGCGCTTCTCGCGGAACGAGAGGCTCTTCGACTTCGCCAGGAACGTGAGGCTCTTCAACACGTCCGCGACGTCGTAGATGTCGCCGGTGCGCATCTTGTCCGAATTGTCCTTGAAACGACCTTTCCAGTTCTGATGATCATCAATCTTGCCGTCCCCGAGCCGTCCGAACAGCCGCTCCACTTCCTGATCGGTGATCGCGCGACGCAGTCCGACGCCCTCCGCATTTGCGAGCGGGACGAGCACCGTCGTTTCGTTGGCGATGATCCGCAAGTGATAGAAGCCGCAGGTAGTACCGAGGATGGTCTTGTCTTCGATCCGTTCGACAACGCCGAGACCGTGGTTGGGGTAGATGACCTTGTCGCCGACCTGGAATGTCACGTGTCCCCCGTGTGGAGTAAGGAGTCTGTGGGCTAAGTTCGGGAGGTGTGTAGCCCTCAGAGTATAGCGCAGGTCCTGCCCGGGAGCAACCAAAAACCGCCAAAAACACTGAGAAAAACGCGCGAATTCGGACTTCCGTATGCCCTGTTCGGGTGAATGACAAATCACCGGCCGCCACCACGGCCTCCACGCACTAAGTCGCTGTGGAATCGTGGGTTGTCTATCCACCGGCAGAGGCCAGACCGGTCAACGGCAGCGGCCGTCGACAGGCCGGCCGCGCTATGATGCCGGCGCCCGACCTGCTCATGCGCAACTTCTTCGACCAGTTCGCCGCCGCCGTCAGAAGCGCGGGTGATCGTCCGGCTGTCGAAGTCCAGCGCCGGGACCGTATCGAGACGGTCACATAC
>JBKPMA010000205.1:0-3501 GCA_046731935.1 Acidobacteriota bacterium | reverse complement strand
CTCGAAGTCTCTCGCCCAGACGCGTCAGCTCTACGTCTACACGCCGCCAGGCTATTCCGCGACGAGCAAGCCGCTTCCCGTGGTGTACTTGAAGCACGGGTTCGGAGATGGTCCATCGGCGTGGACGGCCGTCGGACAGGCGCACGTGATCGCGGACAATCTGATCGCGCAGCACAAGATCGAACCGATGCTGATCGTGATGCCATGGGGCCACGTGATCTCGCCCCGGCTCGCCCGCAGCCGCGCTGACATGGAGCACAATGACGAAGGTGTCGAGCGGGAGCTGCTCGAAGACATCGTTCCCTTCGTCGAATCCTCGTACCGGGCTGCCACGACGGCTGACAAGCGCGCCATCGTCGGCCTCTCGATGGGCGGCGGACAATCGCTCACGACAGGTCTGTCACATCTCGACACGTTCCATTGGATTGGCGGCTTCAGTTCCGCGCCTCCAGATGGCGATCTCGAGAAGACCTTCCCGAATCTCACGGCGGACGCCGCCAAGAAGCTCGGGCTGCTGTGGGTGGGTGTCGGAAAGAAGGACTTCCTGCTCGAACGGAACGAGAAGTTCAACGCGTGGCTCACCGATCACCAGATCAAACACACGTGGGTGTTGTCGGAGGGTGGTCACGAGTGGCCGGTCTGGCGAAAATACCTGGCGGAGTTCCTGCCGCTCATTTTCAGATAGAAGCATTCCAGGCTGCAGGCTGCAGGCTTCAGGCTTGGAGGCCCGCCTCGCCGAAACGCGCGATGGGCTCGACGGCGGGGCAATTGGTAGTTGAGAGTTGATTTAGACCGTCGTTTTTGAACGGAGACACTCGGATGATTACGCTCAAGGTGAACGGCGCCGAACGCCAGTACGCAGGGGATCCCGCGATGCCGCTGCTCTGGTACCTGCGGGACGAGCTCGCCCTGACCGGCACGAAGTACGGCTGCGGAATCGCGCAGTGCGGAGCGTGCACGGTCCACGTGCAGGGTCAGGCGACCCGCGCCTGCATCGCGACTATGCAGGATGTCGCGGGCAAGTCGATCGTCACCATCGAGGGGCTGAGTGCCGACGGAAAGCATCCCGTTCAACGAGCGTGGATCGACCATCGCGTCTCTCAGTGCGGCTATTGCCAGGCCGGCCAGGTCATGCAGGCCGCTGCGCTCCTTGCCGCGACGCCTGCACCGACAGACCAGCAGATCGATGATGCGATGGGCGGCAATCTCTGCCGGTGCGGCACCTACAACCGCATCCGCGAGGCCATTCACGGCGCGGCCGCGAGGTCCTGATCATGGCCATCGAAAATGTCAGCCGGCGCACGTTCCTCGAAGCACTGGGCCTCGGCGGTACCGGACTCGTGCTTGGTCTCACGATGGCGCCGCGCGCCAGCGCAGCCGCTGCCGCCAATGACACGTTTTCGCCGAACGTGTATCTCTCGATCGATCAATCCGGGCTGGTGACGATCGTCTCGCACCGGACCGAGATGGGCCAGGGCATCCGCACCAGCACGACGATGGTCGTCGCCGACGAGCTCGAGGCTGATTGGGCGCGGATTCGTGTGGTGCAGGCGGACGGCGACAAGAAGTACGGCAGCCAGGATACGGACGGATCGCACAGCATCCGCGACTTCCTGCAGCCGCTCCGGGAAGCAGGCGCGACCGCGCGCACGATGTTCGAACAGGCAGCGGCAACGTCCTGGGGCGTCGCTGTCAGCGAAGTCCACGCGCGCAATCACGAGGTCGTGCACGAGAAGTCGGGACGCGCGCTCGGTTACGGGGCACTGGCACAGGCAGCCGCGGCGCTTCCCGTTCCAGCCGCCACCTCGCTGACGCTCAAGCCCAAGACGCAGTTCCGCTACATCGGGAAGCCGGTTCCGATCGTGGACGGCGACGACATCGTGCAAGGCAAGGCGGTATACGGCTTCGATGCGACCCTCCCCGGCATGAAGTACGCGGTCGTCGCGCGCCCGCCGGTGTACGGCGGCAAGGTGTCGTCGTTCGATCAGTCGGCGGCGCTGACGGTCGCTGGCGTGGAACGTGTCATTCAGCTGGCGGGAACGCCGCCGCCCTCGGGGTTTCAGCCGCTTGGCGGTGTCGCGGTCGTCGCGTCCAACACATGGGCCGCCATCAAAGGACGCGAGGCCCTCAAGATCACATGGGAGCACGGTCCGAACGCGAGCTACGACTCGGAGGCGTACGCGAAAGCGCTGATCGAGACCTCCAAGAAGCCGGGCGTCGTCGTGCGAAAGGAAGGGGACGTCGATCAGGCGCTGAAGACGGCGGCCAAGGTCGTGTCAGCGGACTACTACGCGCCGCATCTGGCGCACACGCCAATGGAGCCGCCAGCGGCGCTGGCGCACGTGACCGACAAGGGCTGTGAAGTCTGGACGTGCACGCAGAATCCGCAGGGCGCGCGCGACGAAGTCGCCAAGGCGCTCAAGCTGCCGCCGGAACAGGTCGCTATACACGTGACGCTCGTGGGCGGCGGTTTCGGACGGAAGTCGAAGCCCGATTACTGCGTCGAGGCCGCCCTGCTCTCGAAAGAAGTCGGCGCGCCCGTGCGCGTGATGTGGACCCGCGAAGACGAAGTGCGCCACGGCTACTACCACACCGTGACCGCGCAGCACATGGAAGGCGCGCTCGACACGAACGGCAAGGTCACCGGCTGGCTGGCGCGCAGCGTGTTTCCCAGCATCGGGTCCACCTTTGCGCCGAACGTCGAACATCCCGATGCCGGCGAGCTCGGTCTCGGCTTCCTGGACGTGCCGTACGCCATTGCGAATCTGCGGTGCGAATCGGGCGCGGCAACGGCTCACGTGCGCATCGGGTGGTTCCGATCCGTCTCGAACATTCCGCACGCGTTCGCGGTCTGCACGTTCGTGGACGAGCTCGCGACGGCCGCCCGCCGCGATCCGAAGGAGTTCCTCCTGGATCTGGTCGGTGACCCGCGGCACATCGTGCCGTCCACGACCGAGAAGTACGCGAACTACGGGGCGCCGCTCGAGGCCTACCCTCTCGACACGGCGCGGATCCGGAAGGTCATCGAGCTCGCGGCCGATCGCGCGGGCTGGGGAGCGAAGGTGCCAAAAGGCCACGGCCTGGGCATCGCGGCGCATCGGAGCTTCCTGACCTACGTGTGCACCGTGGTCGAGGTGGCCGTCGCGAATGATGGGCGAATCACGATCCCGCGCGTGATCACAGCCATCGACTGTGGCACGATCGTACATCCCGACCGGGTGCGGTCTCAGCTCGAGGGCGCAGCGGTCATGGGCATCAGCACGGCCGTGCACGGGCGGATGACGTTCAAACAGGGGCAGGCCGAGCAGTCGAACTTCGACACGATCGAGCTGGCACGCATGCCGGAAGCGCCGAAACAGATCGAAACGATCCTGGTCGAGAGCGATGCGCCGCCAGCTGGCGTCGGCGAGCCTGGGCTCCCCGTTTTCGCGCCAGCGCTCGGGAATGCGATCTTCGCGGCCACGGGCCGCCGGCTGCGGACGCTGCCGTTTGGAAGTACGT
>JBKPMA010000204.1:0-5397 GCA_046731935.1 Acidobacteriota bacterium | reverse complement strand
ACGGGTCGGTGCGGCTGGCGATCGTGTCGAAGAGCGTACCGCCCGGGCCAGGGACGAATTCGTAACCGTGCATGTGATACATGAACGTCAGGCCGGCCGCTTTGCACGCTTCACCGGCCTTGGTGAAGAGCGGCGCGGCTTTGTCCACATCCGCTTCGGTGAACTGCTTCTCGTGCGGAATCCACGCGCACATGACGTACTTGGCGCCGAGGGTGTGCGCATCGTCGATGGTGCGATCGAGCGTGCCCTTGGTCAGCGCACCAAAGTCGACGCCGGTGCCCATCGCCGAGAGGCCGTGCGCTTTCAGCTGGGCGGCGAATGCTGCGGCGGTGGTGCCCTCCGGCGCATTCCCTTCGACCTCGGTAAAACCGAACGACCGGGTGAGAGCCAACGCCCCATCCACGTCACCCTTCTTGACGCGTTGGCGCAGGCTGTAGAGCTGAAGTGCCAGTCCGGCTTTGAACGGCCGGACGAGGTCGGTGCCTGCGGCAAGTGCGCGCCAGCCACCGAGAGGGGCGGCTGTCGCGAGCACGCCGGCCGAAAGACTGTGCAGGAAGGTGCGGCGGGTCGTCATGACCGCGCATCTTATACGAACGTGAGTGGCATCACGGGAGTGTAATTCTTACCGTGATCGACGTTCCGAGTCGTTGCTGTCAGCGTAGCTCTGCTGCAGAAATGCAGCAAGAAGCCATTTCCCTGGCAGGCCTACACGTTGCAGTAAGGAGTATCGCAGCCCATGCGCAACACGGTTTCGGAACCGGAGGTCCGAGTGGACGAGGCCTCGACGCTTATCCTGATTGCCGAAGACGACGAAGACAATCGTGAGGGGTACGCCGAGTACCTCACGTTCCTTGGATACCGTGTGGAGCAGGTCGCCAATGGCGAGGACGCGGTCACGTCGACACAGCGGCTGCGGCCGGACGTGCTGCTGCTGGATCTCGCCCTGCCTGGCATTGATGGATGGGAAGTCGCCCGTCAAATCAAGGGCGATCACGAGACGCGGTCGACGCTGATCATCGCGCTCTCGGCCTGCGTCTTTCCGGGCGACATCGTCCGCGCCACCGACGCGGGCTGCGATGTGTTCCTCGACAAGCCGTGCTACCCACAAACCGTCGCCGACGAGATCCGCCGGCTGGTCGCCGCGCGCGACACGACCGCGGCTGAACTGTAGCCGCACGACCGAGCCGCTTCGCTACAGTTCGTCGAGCGCCGCGAGTACCTCCGCGGTGTGGCCGTCTACTTTGACGCCGTCCCACCGACGGACGACTTTGCCCGTCGGACCGATCAAGTAGGTGATGCGCGCAATGCCCATGTAGGCCTTGCCGTACATCCGCTTCTCCTGCCAGGCCCCGTACTTGTCTGCCACGTCGTGCGTCTCGTCCGCCAGGAGTGGAAACGAGAGGCTGTACTTGTCTGCGAATTTCGCCTTGCTGGCGGTATCGAGCACGCTGACGCCGAGAATGGCGGCGCCTTTCTTCTTCAGTGCGGGCAGGTGCTCGTTGAAGCTGCACGCCTCCGCAGTACAGCCCGGCGTGTCGTCTTTCGGGTAGAAGTAGAGGACCAGCGGCTTCCCCGCGTAATCCTTGAGCGCATGCGCCTTGCCCGCTTGATCCTTCAACGAGAAGGCGGGCGCTTTCTGTCCTGGCTCAATCAGTGGCATGGCTCTCATCCTTGACGGGCGCTACGACGAATGGCGCTCGTCTACGCGCGGTTCTTGAGCAAATCCCGGATCTCGGTCAGCAGCGTTTCCTGGGCGGACGGTGCTGCCGGTGGCGGCGGCTCGACCCGTCGCAAGCGATTGATCACCTTCACCAGCATGAACACCGCGAGCGCGACGAGCGCAAAGCTGATCAGCGCATTCAGAAAGACGCCAACGTTCATCGTGACGGCTCCGGCAGCTTTCGCGGCTGCCGGGGTGGCGTAGGGCGGTGGCGGATTGCCGCTCTTGAGCACGAGCAGAATGCCCGCGAAGTCCACGCCGCCGAGCATCAGGCCGATGGGCGGCATGATGACGTCATTCACGAGCGACGTGACGATGGCACCGAATGCGGCGCCCATGATGATGCCGATGGCCATGTCCATCACGTTGCCCCTGAGGGCGAATTCCTTGAACTCCTTCAGCATGGCGGCCTCCGCGAAAGACTGTAGACCGCAGACTGCAGAACTGCAGTCTGCCGAGGCGAAGAGTAGTCCGAGCACGCATGCGGACGCCAGTGGCAGTGGCTGATCCGCGGTCCGGGCGCTCGTCACGGCCCGCTGCGAGCGGACACGGCCGACGAGCCGTTGAACTCTCCAGGGAAGTTCTTCGTCAATCCTGCCAGACGTGCGGTGCGGCGCACCGCTGGAGGCGGAATGAAGGGTCTCGTCCAGGACGTTCGATTCGGCGCGCGGCTCCTCGTCCGCTCGCCTGCGTTCACGTCCGTCGCGGTGCTGGTGCTGGCGTTGGGCATCGGCGTCAACACGGCCGTGTTCACACTGGTCAACGCCCTGCTCCTCGAGCCGCTGAACGGCGGCCGCAGTGGACGGTTGATCGGCGTCTACAATCGCGACGTTCGTCGTCCTGATGCGTATCGCGCGTTCTCGTACGGCGACTACACGGATTTACGGGATCGCAGCGGCGTGTTCGCGAAGCTGGCCGCGCTCGACTTCACCATGGTCGGTGTGTCGGAGCAGCCCGGCGTCGTGCGCCACGCGTTTGTCGGCCTTGTCTCGTCGAACTATTTCGACACGCTGGGCGTCGCACCGTCACGCGGCCGGCAGTTCACGCCAGAGGAAGAACGGCCCGGACAGCTTGCTCACGTCGTCGTGGTCAGCTACGAGTACTGGCGCAAGACGGGATTTGACGAAGGGCTGCTGGGACGCACAGTAGCTGTCAACGGCAGGCCCTTCACTGTGGTCGGCATTGCACCCGAAGGCTTCACGGGGACGCTGGCGCTTCTCGCGCCCGAGATGTGGCTGCCCCTCAGCGTTCACGACCTCCTCGGCAATGTCTTCGATGACGGGAAGCCGTCCTTCGGCCTGGCCGATCGCCGCACGCATCGGCTGATGCTCGCAGGGCGTATGGCCGACGGCATTGGCGACGCCGCCGCCGCGGCGCGACTGGCGTCGTTCGGGCGTCAGCTGGCCCAGGCATATCCGGCAGAGAACCGCGATCAGACGGTCATCGTGCATCCGCTATCGCGTCTCGGCGCCAGCACCGCGCCCAGTGACGAGAACGAGGTCACGAAAGTCAGCTCGCTCCTGCTCGGGATGGCGGGCATCGTGCTCTTCATCGCCTGCCTGAATCTCGCCAACATGATGCTGGCGCGCGGCGCAGCGCGGCGGAAGGAAATTGCGATCCGGCTCGCGGTTGGCGGCGGACGGATGCGCATCGTCCGGCAGTTGTTGACAGAGGGACTGTTGCTCTCGCTGCTCGGCGGCGCGGCGGGTATGGTGATGGCCGTCTGGGCGACTCGAGCCTTCATGCTGACGCTCGTTCCGTTGATTCCGATGTCGGTCTCGTTCGATCCGACGCCGGATGGCCGCGTGCTGGCGGCGACGCTCGCGTTCGCCGTCCTGGCGACGGTGACGTCGTCGCTCGGCCCCGCCTGGAGTCTGACGCGTCCTGACGTGCTGCCCGACCTGAAGGAACAGCCGCGTGCGGCGGCCGTCCGCCGCGGATGGAAGATGCTCGTGGCGCCGCGCCACGCGATGGTGATCGGGCAACACGCGCTGTCGCTGATGCTCTTGACGGCGGGTGGCCTGTTTCTTCGTGGTGCGCTGGCCGCCGCCGCCGCCGATCCGGGATTCCCTTTGGCGGGCGGCCTCGTCGTGTCACTCGATCCCGCGGCGGGCGGATTCGACGAAGTGCGAGGGCGAGCCGCGTACCACGCCGTGTTGTCCCGTGTGAGGAGCCTCCCAGGCGTGCAGGCGGCAAGTCTCGCATCGCTCGTCGCCTTGGGAGACATTTCCGAGGGGCGCAATGTCGAGTCGCCGGGACGGAAGGGACCGTCCCGATTCGCGTACCTGACGACGGTCGGATCGGATTACTTTGCGTCGCTCGGCCTCCCGATTCTGCGCGGACGCGGGTTCACGGCGAGTGAGGAATCGGATCCACACGCGCCGGCTGTCGCCGTCGTCGACGAGCTGCTCGCGCGCACGTTGTGGCCGGGACAGGCGCCGATTGGACAGCAGGTCCGTTTCACCACTGACGAGGGAGCCGCACCCGAGCGTCCATTCGAAGTCGTCGGCGTGGTCCCAAGCACGCGCCACGAATTGTTCGACCAGAATCCGCAGGCCCACCTTTACCTGCCTGCGGGGTCGCACTATCGCGCACCAATGAATCTGCACGTGCGCTTGACCCCGGGAGCGCCGGACTCCGAACAGGCCATGCTCGGAACCCTGCGGCGCGAGTTGCGCGCAGTCGATCCACAGCTGCCAATCATGAGTGCGAAGACGCTTACCGAGCACCGCGACGCGAGTATCGCGTTGTGGCTCGTGCGCGCCGGCGCAGGACTGTTTTCCACGTTCGGCGTCCTCGCCGTGCTGCTGGCAGCCGTCGGGCTGTATGGGGTGAAGGCGTATCTCGTGTCACGCCGGACGCGCGAAATCGGCATCCGCATGGCACTCGGTGCGCGATCGAGCGATGTGATGCGGATGATTCTCGGCGAGGGCCTGCAGGTCACCGCCGTGGGACTGGGATTCGGTCTGGTCCTGTCGGCGAGCGTAGCACTGGCACTCGGGAAGCTGCTCTACCGCGTGAATCCGCTGGATCCCACCACATTCGTGGCGGCGTCTCTCGTCCTGCTGATGGCGGCGGTTGCAGCCTGCTGGCTGCCGGCACGGAAGGCGACTCGAATCGTGACGGTCAAGGCCCTGCGATCAGAGTGAGGGCCAATCGTCATTCGTCAATCTGCAATCGTCAATGCTCTGTTCGCCGCTCAGTGCACGACGTCGAGCGACTGATCCGCGCACGATTGGCAGAGCCCTTCGTCGCGCATCCATTCTGGCGGACGGCGGCGATCGCAGACACGGCAGGTTCTGAACCGGTCGAGCCGCCGATCCCTCGCCGCAGCAATCAGGCCTTCGACGATTGACATGGCGCGGCTGTCGTCCACACCAGCCGCCCGTAATCCACCAATGCGCCGGGGACGGACGACGTGCGCGAGTCCCTTCGCCTCCACGGCATACTCGAAGACGGTCACCGTCGAATGGCGAAGGCGCACGACGACCTCACCTGGATCACCGGCTGTGTACCACGTTTCGTGGAGGTCAGTCGTATCCTCGGCCACAGGCTCGGGAAGGTGAGTCGAGATGAACGCCTGCCACTCTTCGTAGGTCATTTCCCCAGTGTAGGCGCATACGCCCGCGACTCGCCAGCCCCTTGTGCCGTGTGCACTCGGCCGCACAGGTACGGTC
>JBKPMA010000203.1:0-10618 GCA_046731935.1 Acidobacteriota bacterium | reverse complement strand
GCCGCCTTCCCACGTGTGGTAGTGGCGTCCCGCCAATAGCGCCAGCGCCTCGTCGTGCTTCCCGAGGCGGATGCCGACCTTCACCAGCCGCGACATCGCATCGTCTCTGAGTGCGAGTGTGTCGCGATGGGCGTCGAGCGTCGCGTAGCGCTTCTGCGGATCGGTGTTGGCGACTTCGTAAACGCGATCGAGCTCGTAGTAGAAGACAGGCTCCTTCGGGTCGGCCGCGATTGCCTTCTCGTACTCGGCGATCGCGCTGTCGAGCGTGGGTTCACGCCGCGCGGCCGCCCAGCCGAGATTGCGGTGGACCATCGCGAAGCTTGGATCGAGTTTCTCCGACGTCTTCCACGCCTCGATTGCGGCCTCGGGCTGGATGTCCATCAGCAGGTTGCCGAGGTAGTACGGCGCGCGCGGGTCGGTCGGATCGCGCTCCATCGCGCGCTCGAGGACGCCGATGTGTTCGAGGCGGAAGGGGAAGACGTAGTCGGGTGATGCGGCGCGGGCCTCAGTGGTGATCGCATGGGCCTGGCTGTCGCGACCCCGACGCGCCTCAATGTCACCGAAGGCGTAGTCGACGATCGGCTCGCGAGAGAAGAGACCTCTGTTGGCGCGGGATTGGCAGTAAAGCACGGTCCATGCGTCAATGGGGCTGCCTACTGACTCGTAATCAATTGCGACCTCGAGGGCCCTCTCGTCCTGCGAAAGTCCCGAACACACGAAGTCGAGTATTGTGCCGGCCTCCTTCTCTCGGTCTACAGCTGATTCGAACGCAACATTCGCAGCCCAGTCGTCCAAGGGGTCCACAGCGAGAGCAGCCTCCGCCAATGCGGCTGCTTCCCCGTGCTTCTTCATCGCGTGAAGCGCGACCGCCTCAATCGTCAGCGCGCGCGTGTTCCTCGCCTCCGCCGTAACCGCCTCCTTCGCGCGCTCCAGCGTCAGTGCCCAGTCGCCACGCCGCGCGGCGATTTCGGCCAGCCGCGTGTAGCCGGCACTCCGGAACGACCGGTCCCACGTGCACCGTCCGAGCACCTTCTCGGCACCCGAATCGTCAGCCAGCCCGATGCGTGCGACGCCCAGGTAATAGAGCGCTTCGCCGTCCCGTGGCGCCGTGTAGTTGCGGGTGACTCGCGCGACGGCCTGCTCGAGGTGCGTCGCGCCGTCTGCGTAGAGCCCTCGCCGCAACAACCGGATCGCAAGCGCGGTGTGCGCTCGCGCGTCCCCCGGATCGCGACGAATCGCCTCTTCGTAGTACCGCTCCGGCTCTGCGGCCGGGCTGTAGAACTGCTCGAGTCGCATGCCGGCGAGGTACAACTCCTCGTTGCTCTTCACATTCTTCGGCGCGGGCGGCGGCACGACCGCTGCGGGTATCGGACCTTTCGGATACTCCTGCGGCTGGTACTCGACGAGCACACGGCCGCCAGAGGCCAGCAGCATCGCGTGCAAGTCGAGGCGTCTCGTGCCGGCTGGGACGGCGATCACCTCCGCAAACGGCACGGACGGACTCACGGTCACGATCCGCGAGAACACCTCGCGGTCGGCAGTCTTCAGGACGACGCGTGCGTTCTTGTATTCGGCACTGGCGTTCACGGCGAGCCGCACCGCGCCGGTGCCCGCCATCTCCATGTTGATCGCCGCTTCGCGCGTCGCCTGCTTCACACTGCCCATGTTCCGCAGCGGATACCACGTCTGCTCGAGGACCTTGGTCTCGCCCGGCTGGATCCACGAGTAGTCCGGCTGATTGTCGGAGTACCCGCCGACCATCAACTCGAGATACGGACCGTCCGTGTCGGTGAGGATGCTGTCCCAGTACGCGCCTTCGGGACCCGGTCCCCATTCGAAGAACTTCTTGCCCGGCACAGTGTGGTGATCCGCGACGTGCACGAGACCCGCCTCCTGGCCGTGGTCGTAGCCGGCCAGGAAATCGTCGCTATCGTTCCACGCGAAGATCGAGATCGGCGTCGGATGGTTCTTCCACCAGCTGACATCAACACCCGAGAAGTCGTTGCCGCCATAGCGGCCGCTGCCGATAGGCCACGTGGTGAACTCGCTCTTCGCGTGCTGTGTGCCGAACTGCGTGGAGGGCGGAAAGATGACCTGATAGTCCTTGTTGGCGTGGACCGCCACGTTCGAAAAATACAGGAAGGACTGCACGAGCGGAGTCCGGTTGATCAGACGCACTGAGGCATCCACGTTGGAACGTCCTGGATGGAGCGTCACGCCCACGGCCCACCGCATCCGGTGTCGCAGCTCCAACTCCCCCACCCACACCGTCGCGCTCCCATCGTCTTTTTTCTCGATGCGGTACTGGACTGGCATGAAGGTCGAGGCGCGATGGTGGTGCGGGATGTTCCACTCGACGCCGCCCGAGATCCACGCGCCGACCATGCCGATGAGCGCCGGCTTGATGACAGACTGGTGGTAGAAGAAGTCGTAGCCGTTGGTCTTGTCCTGCCCCATCCAGATGCGTCCACCGAGATCCGGCAGGATCCCGAGCTTCACGTACTCGTTCTCCAGCCACACGACGCGATACGTCTTGTCGACCGCAGTATCACTGAGGCGATCGACGAGGACGTAGGGATACATCGGGCCCTTCGCGCCCTGGTAGGTGCGGCCGTCGTAGAACATTGGCGCCTTGAGCGGCTCGCCGGTCGGATACGTCGGGATGACGACCGTCGCCTCCGTGACCGTTACGTCGCTGGCCGATGGCGACGATGATGAGGCACCGGGAGCCTGCGCACGGACGGCAACGACCAGCAGCGCAAGCGCCAATCCGATGTATGCGAATCGCAGGTGGTGACGAGTACTGGTGATCATGATGACGCGGTTGCGGGACCGTATCATGGAAGCGTGCCGACTCGTTTCAAACCCCTCCATGACGCGATCGGGGCGAACACGCGCGTGCTGCTCGTCGGGATCAACCCAGGCATCCGCTCGGCGGAAACCGGCCATCACTTCGCCGGCTACTCGAATCGGTTCTGGAAGCTGCTGCACGAGTCGGGGCTCACGACCGAGCTTCTCAGGGCTGAAGATGATGCGCGGCTGCCGGAGTGGAGTCTGGGAATCACGAATCTCATCCGGCGCGCGACACCCGGCGTCAACACGCTTCGGCCAGAGGAATACGTCGCCGGTCTGCGCACGCTGCGCCGGAAGGTGCAGCGCCTGAAGCCAGAGGTCATCGCGTTCATCGGCGTCTCGCTGTATCGGGCGATTGCCGGCGTGAAGGGTCCGATCGCTCTCGGCCTCCAGTCCGCCACGTTCCATGGCGCGCGCGTCGTCGTGCTGCCGAACCCGAGCGGACGGAACGCGCACTTCAGTTATCGCGAGATGCTGGACGCGTTTCGAGAACTGAAGCGGGTTGCGGATGAATGAGACGCTCGGACGGCGCGCGGGGCACGACCCCTCCAACGCGCAACTCGCGGGGCCTTGTCAGTCGCGCACCAGAATGCCGGGAGGACGCCGCCCTCCACGCGCGAACTCCGTCGCCAGGTCGTCGCTGTCGGGATCGGCGTTCCACCGCGGGCGGCTGTAGGCGACCGCGGCGTGGTAGCGCTCCTGCTCCGACAGAATTCCCGCCGCACAGCTTCCGGAGTCCGTGGGGTACATCACCGCCTTGGGATCGGGCACGTGGAAGTAGCCCAGCGCGTGACCGACCTCGTGCACGACGACGGCCGCGGGGATTTTGATGCTGCCGCACGAACAGCGATCGTCCACGAGCGTGATCTCTCCGTCCTCGTACCCGATGTACGCCTGTCCGCAGAAGTCCGACTGGTAGTCGTGGGTGATGTTGACGACGATCCAGCCGTCCGTCCGAGGCCGCGTTTCGGTACCAGTTTCGAGCGTGGTGACTGACAGCGTCCCGTTGCTCCAGTCGCGGACCGCGCGTCGCAGCGTGGACTGCACGAGCGTGAGCACCTCGGGCTCGATCGCGCGGCCGTTCTGGTCGATGGTCCGCACATCGCTGCTCGGACTCGCGGGGAGCCGCCATACGAGCTCGGGCGGTGCTCCGGGGAACTCGTACGAGCCGCGCACCAGTTGCCGGTAGAACTCCAACGAGAACGGCGGCGTCAGGCGGATCAGGTTGGCGTCGAGCCCGCTCCGCGCGCCCGCGCGATACCGGACGTAGAATTCGCGGACCATGAAGTCGTTGGCCGCAACCGTGACCTTGATGTCAGGCGTGGTCGGAAGCAGCTTGTACGCGAGCCGATAGTTCCCGTCCGCGTCCGTGTCGGCCGGCGTCGCGCCATCAGCCGTCACGTGAGCGCCAGTAACGCCGACGTTCGAGCCGTAGGCGGTGACGCGGCCGCTGATGCTCCACAGTTCCGTGGGAGCTGGCGTCGGCTTCGGTTGGGGTAGCGGAGTCGGGGCTGTCGAGTGCCCGCCGCCGCCGCACGCGATCATGCTGACAGAGGCCACGAGGGCGAGAGACGTGCGGAGGAGCATGGTGGATGGTCCTCCAGCTCGGCTGTATCGTCAAGGGGCGGCATGAAATACCAGCGGAATCACCGCATCGTGCGGTCGATCAGCTTGTCCACTCGCACGGGCCGGTACGACATGAGCCGTTCGAGCAGGACATCCACGTTCGTATCGTCGATCACCAGGGCCCGGTGTTCAGGGCGAAGGAACTGATCCTGTACGGCTCGGTCGAACAGGGCCAGCAAAGGATCGTAGAAGCTGCCGACGTTCAAGAGGCCGCACGGCTTCGCGTGAAGACCCAACTGTGACCACGTCAGGACCTCGCAAAACTCGTCGAACGTGCCGTAGCCGCCCGGCAGAGCGACGAAGGCGTCGGATGCGTCCGCCATTCGTGCCTTCCGTTCGTGCATGGATTGGACGACGATCAGTTCAGTCAGGCCGGCGTGGGCCACTTCGCGGTCCACCAGCGCCTGCGGGATGACGCCGACCACCTCCCCACCGGCTTCCAGGGCCGCGTCGGCGAGGACGCCCATTAAACCAACGTTGCCGCCCCCGTACACGAGTGTCAGGCCGTGAGCGGCCAGCCGTCGGCCCACGGTCGCTGCCATCTCTCGATAGAGGCGCTTGTCCCCAACGTTCGACCCGCAGAAGACGCACACGGATGTGATCATCCACCGACTATACGCATGCGCGGATCAGAACGGTGTGCAAGCGCGATGACGTGCGTGAGCGATGCTTCAGCAGTCGGACGCGCGACGGCTCACTTGTACGAGTGCTTCAGCACGGACTCCGACGATCTGTGGCGACGACACGATCTCACTCCGCGCGATCGCAGCCTGGTCACCGTCGCGGCGCTCGCGGCGATGGGCGATGACGACCAACTGGATTTCTACCCGCACCGGCGATTGAAAGCGGCTTGACGCGCGCGCAAATCGCCGAGGCATTCACGCACGTGGGCTTCTACGCGGGATGGGGCAGGGCGATCAGAGCGATGACGCTGGTGGCAAAGACGCTCACGAAGTCGTTCTGCGCGCTATCCGATAATCCCGAACCCTTCATCCGAATTCGATTCGCAAACCTAAGCTGTGCCACTGCACGAAATTCTGCTCTCGTGCCGATAACCGATTGGCGGTTGTCGTTGCACGCACATCAAGCGCAACAGTAACCAGCATACAGCTCAACCATTCACCAGAGCTCAACTATTCGTGGAGCTCAGCCACAGCGCGGAGTGCCGTACTCCAGGCGCCAAGGAACGCGTCATGACCAAGCGGACCTCGCTGATTCTGGTCTCGGGGGCGCTCCTCGTGTTCACGCCGCTCGAGCGCTCGGCCTCCGCGGAGGACCGTGCGAGCCAGTCGAAACTCGAACCGCTCGCACAAACCGAGGCCGCTCGCCCGACCGGCTGGTCACACGTCATTGTTCGCGCCGTCGACGCCGCGTCGATGCGCGCCATGCTGCCGATCATCCGGGGTACCGGTGCTCGGCTTGGCCGCGCGCTGCCGATCATCGATGGCTGGACGGCCATTGTGCCGAACGCGGCGTTGGCGGGGCTCGCGCACAGCCCGTTCGTCGGTCGCATCTCCATTGACCGCCCGACGGTCGGCGCAATGGAACTGACGGGGGCGACGGTCGGAGCCACCGCCGTACGGCAGGAGCTCGGGTACGACGGATCCGGTGTCGGGGTCGCCATCATCGACTCCGGCGTGACGTCGTGGCACGACGATCTCACCGGTGCGGGTGGCGGCCAGCGTGTCTCCGAGTTCGTCGACTTCGTCAATGGCCAGCAGGCGGCCTACGACGACTACGGGCATGGCACGCACGTGGCAGGGATTATCGCGGGCAACGGATTTGATTCCGGCGGCGCCAGATCCGGTATTGCACCCGCCGCGCATCTGCTCGCGCTCAAGGTGCTCGACTCGACGGGCACTGGCCGTATCAGCGACGTCATTGCGGCGCTCGACTACGTCGTCGCCAGAAAAGACGCGCTCAACATCCGTGTGGTCAACCTGTCGGTGTCGGCAGGTGTGTACGATTCGTACAACTCCGATCCCCTCACGCTCGCAGCCAAGCGCGCGGTCACTGCGGGCATCGTCGTCGTGGCAGCGGCAGGCAATGTCGGGCGCGACTCGCAAGGTCGCCCGCTCTACGCCGGTGTCACGGCACCCGGCAACGCGCCGTGGGTCCTGACCGTCGGTGCATCGACTCACCAGGGAACCGTCAATCGCGCCGACGACGTCGCGGCCGTGTTCAGCTCACGCGGACCCGGCGCCGTTGACTACCGCGCCAAACCGGACGTTGTCGCACCGGGTGTCGGTATCGAGTCGCTCAGCGATCCGAACAGCGCGTTGTACACCAGCGCGTCCGCGTATCTGCTCAGCGGCACGCTTGCCACGTCGTACCTGCCGTATCTGAGTCTCAGTGGCACCAGCATGTCGGCACCCGTTGTCAGCGGCACGGTCGCCCTGATGCTCCAAGCCAATCCGACGCTGACGCCCAATGCAGTCAAGGCCATCCTGCAGTACACGGCCGAGGTGTCTCCGGCCCACGACCGGCTCACACAAGGCGCCGGATTCCTAAACGCTAAAGGAGCTGTCGACTTGGCGCGGTTTTTCGCCGCGCCGCCTGGTTCCGCGTATCCCGCAACCACGGGTTGGAGTGGACAGCTCATTTGGGGAAACCAGTTGCTGACCGGAGGGCGCATCATGCCCGCGGTCAACGCCTGGGCGACCAACCTCACCTGGGGTGCCGCTCCTTCCAGTAACCAGAACATCGAGTTTGGTCTCACCCTGAAGAATTCCCATTGGATGCGCTGGCGGACGAATTGTCTGAATTCATCGTGCAGCGCGGTGGACTGGGGTTCCCCGGCCACGCAAAACGTCGTCTGGGGAACGGTCTGCGGGGGCGCAGATTGTCAGACGGCCTGGAACGTTGAATCGGGAACGACGGCGGTCGCAGATGCCAACGCCGCGACGGTCGTCTGGGGTAGCACGGTCGTGTGGGGAAGCACGGTTGTCTGGGGCAGTACTGTCGTCTGGGGCAGCGGCGACGCCGAGCCCGTCATCTGGGGAGCAGGCTGTACCGATCCTGCCTGCGAGCCGATCATCTGGTCCGCGACCACACGGTAATACATCATGCGAGCTTTAACTCTCCAGTCACTCGCCGGTTTCCGACATCGCCGGACGACGCCGATTGCCGCGGCGACCGCGCCGACGCCAAGGGGCGCCACGTGGCGCACGTTGCCCCTCGCCGCGCAGGCGTACGTCGCGGTGGTCATCGTGGCTGGCGCAGGCGCGCTCCTGGCGTTCTTCCCGCATACGTTCTCACAGCCACTCCTGTTTGCAGTTCTGCTCCTCTTCGCGTGCACGACCTCGGCCTGGAAGGTGACGCTGCCCATTCCTGTGGCGAATGGCTCGACGCTGTCAGTGTCGTACGCGGCGAATCTGGCGTCGCTGCTGTTGCTCGGCCCGGGCTCTGCGATCATCATTGCCGCGGTTGGTGTCTGGACGCAGTGCAGGTACAAACAGCGAGAGCCATATCCGCTTCATCGGGCTGTGTTCAGTGTCGCGATGGCAGTGATCACGATGGTCGCGACGAGCGCCGCGTACAGCTCGCTCGCCGAGCCCGGCGTCCCAGACAACTTCGTGGGGCTGGCGAAGCCGCTGGTCGTCGCAATCGGGACCTATTTCGTGGTCAATACCAGTCTCGTCGCGACCGCTATCGCGCTCTCGACCGGGCGAACGTTCCTCAACACATGGCGCGACGATTTTCTCTGGAGTGGCGCCAGTTACATGGTGGCAGGCACCGCGGGCGCGGTGGCGGCACTCGTCGTGCGACAGGGCGATCCCTGGAAGGCGGTGCTGCTGGTCGCGCCCATTTATCTGACCTATCGCACGTATGAACTCTTCGCCGGCCGCCTCGAGGATCAGAAGCAGCACACCCAGGAGATCCATCGCCTGCACCAGGAGACGGTCGCCGCGCTCGTGCAGACCCGAGACACCGAACGGGCTCTGGCGGCGGAGAAGGAGCGTCTCGCGCTGGCGTTGGCCGAGATGACGCGTTTCGAGGAGCTGCGCCAAGACCTCCTCGCTCGCGAGCAGGCGGCCCGTGCAAGCGCCGAACACGCCAATCGACTCAAAGACGAGTTTCTCGCGGTCGTGTCACACGAGCTGCGCACGCCGCTCAACGCCATTCTCGGATGGGCCGACATGCTGGGCAAAAGCCAACTGCCCGATGCCCTGCGCGAGCGTGCGTCGCACGGCGTGTCGCAGAGCGCCAAGCGGCAGGCGCAGCTCATCGAGGACCTGCTCGATGTGTCGCGTATCGCCTCCGGCAAGCTGCGGCTCGCGCAAACCTTCGTTCGCCTGACAGACGTGGTGCGGGAGGCGCTCCAGGTGGTGCAACCGAGCGCCGACGCGAAGGCTATCAGCATCGCAGTGAATGCCGATGGATCGGATGGGCGCGTCTACGGCGACGGCGCGCGTCTACAGCAGGTTGCGATCAATCTGCTGTCGAACGCGGTCAAATTCACGCCCAAGGGTGGCGCCATTCACGTCAGAGTCAATCGAGTCGGTGACACGGCCGAAATGGTCGTGACCGACACCGGGCAGGGTATCGCGCCGGCCTTCCTGCCATCAGTGTTCGATGCGTTCAGGCAGGCAGACGGATCGGCCACGCGGATACACTCCGGTCTGGGTCTCGGCCTGTCGATCGTGAAGAATCTCGTTGAGGCGCACGCCGGCACGGTCACGGCGCACAGCCGCGGCGAGGGATGCGGCGCCACGTTCACCGTGCGACTGCCGTTCGCGGAGGGCGGCGAATGGCGCGAATCCAGCGTCTTCGCCCGTCCAGGGTCGGCTCGCCTCGAGTCCGGGTTCTCGCTGGAAGGCATGGCCGTGCTCGTGGTTGACGATGATGAGCAGAGCCGCGATGTGGTGGCCGCACACCTGCACGAGCGTCACGCCGCGGTGTTGACGGCCGCGTCGGCCGCCCAGGCGTTCGAGCTCCTGCAGCACGAACGTGTCGACGTGCTGCTTGCCGACATCGGGATGCCCGGGGAAGACGGTTATGGGCTCATCCGCCGGATCCGTGCCCTGAAGGCTTCGAAAGTCGCGTCCATTCCGGCCGCCGCCCTCACGGCATTCGCTCGCGACGATGATCGCCTGCAGGCGCTTCACGCAGGATTCCAATTGCACCTCGCGAAACCGATCGACGAACGCTCCCTTGTGACTGCGGTCGCCAGCCTCGGGGAGATGAGCCGCACCCGTCCGGGCAATCAGCAACTGATCCACTGACGCTTGACCATCCCCGAGGTCTGTCGTCGTTGAACAGGTTGTTGATCGAACGGAATCTGGAGATTCAGCCGGCGCTCAGGCGTGTGATGGTCCGTGACGTCGTGACCGGATCGCAGCAGCTGCTACTTCTTGGCTGGCCCGGCCTGCAACGCCACTCGTCGTTGCCGAAGACCTTCTCGAGGAGCCTTGCCAGGGCAGGATCGTACGTCTTCAGCTCGACGCGCGTCCCGATCTCGTTGTGGATCCCGTTGGCGGGCTTCGCCGTCAGATTGGCATCAGCATCGTGTGCCCGAACTCGTGGATCAGGATCGACTCGCCGTGATAGCGGTCATCGTCGAGCTGCAGCAGGTTCTCCTCGGTGCCGCTGCAGGCAGGACGCACGAGCGTCGCGCCCACGCCGCGGCAGCGCTTGTTCCAGTCTGTTTCCGGAAACGCGATGTTCAGGTCGCGGTGCTCTGGGATGTCGGTGGTGACCTCGGTCTTCGCCATGATCGCGACGCGCGTCTTGCGCGCGATCATCGCCTCGAGGACGTCGGCCCGCTTTGAGGTCATCCGTACGACGATCGCGTGCGCTTCCAGCAGGCGGCGTCGGGGACCTTCTCCGAACTGACAATCGGCAACCCGCCGGCATCGAGATGGTTTTTGTAGAACGGATCCAGACCGAGCGCGGGCGGCGCGGCTGGACGGCATCCCGGCAGCGCGAGGAGGATGACGACCGACAAGAGGACGCCCATTCTGTCTACGATAGCCTTTGGAACCGGCGGAACCGAACGCCGGTAATGCGCGGTCCCTCCCCGAACGCCATCCGCTCAGGGCTGTGCGCCTGACCGGAGAGCGTGTTCCTGCCGGACGACGTGCGAACCTCCCGCAACGGCAAAGACGCGCTCTCCACGCCGAAGGGCACCGAGTAACAC
>JBKPMA010000202.1:0-3446 GCA_046731935.1 Acidobacteriota bacterium | reverse complement strand
GTGTAGATCATGGAGCGCGTCTCGACGCTGCCATCGTCATCGACGACATCGACGGCGTGACATCCCGCATTGGGCAGCTTGCCCGAGAGACGGCAGACATCGACCGAGATGACACCCTTGGGCGCCGTCAGCCACTGAGCTTTGTCGCCCTTGGTCGCATCCTTCATGTACTTCGCCCAGAGCGGCACCGCAATATCGCCCGCAAAGCCGTTGCGAAGGATCGACTGCGGCTGATCGAAGCCGACCCACACGCCGGTCGCGAGTGTCGGGGTGAAGCCCACGAACCAGGCGTCCACAAAATCGTTGGTCGTTCCTGTCTTGCCCGCAGCCGGGAGCGTGAAACCCGCGGTGCGGGCTCTGTACGCGGTCCCGAAATTGATCACATCGGCGAGCATGCTGCTCATCAGAAACGCCGTCGTATCGCTCAGCACGTGGCGGCTCGCGGGCTCCTGATTGAACAGCACGTTGCCTTCGGCGTCCTCGACGCGCCTGATCACGAACGGTGAAGGGAGATTGCCGTGATTGGCGAACGACGAATACGCCGCCGTCATTGAGAGCAGCGTCACTTCGCCGGATCCGAGCGCGAGCGATGGCACGTTCGGCAATGAGCCGATGCCGAGCTGCTTGGCGTAACCAACGGTTCGTTCGATACCGATCTGCTGCAGCAGACGGACGGCAGCACGGTTACTGGACGTCCGCAGCGCCGTGCGTAGCGTCATCTCATCGGCAGTCGAATGCTCATCCTCTGGCACCCACGCGCCCTGGAGCGTCTGAATCGGGTCGTCCAGGTGATCGACGACTGTAGCCGGCGAGTATCCGTTCTCGATCGCAGCGGCATAGACGAACGGCTTGAATGCCGATCCAGGCTGGCGGTGAGCCTGTACGGCCCGGTTGAAGTGGCTCTCATCGAAGTTGCGGCCGCCGACCATCGCCCGCACTTCACCGGTGACTGGGTCCATCGAGACGAGCGCGGCCTGCAGGGGCGGATCCTTCGGAAGCGGCGGCAGCGCCTGGCCCTTCCGTCGAGGTTTTGCTGCCTGCGCCGCGCGGGCGGCCGCCGCACGCTTCGATTCGATCTGACGCAGCTGCTCTTCGACCACTCGCTCAGCCGCTTCCTGCATCGCGGGATTGATGGTCGTGAAGACGCGGAGTCCCCCTTGATAGACGCGCTGCCACCCGAACCGCTCTACTAGCTCCAGACGGACGTACTCCTTGAAGTACTGACCGTGAGGCTCGTCGCGCTTGAACAGGTCCTTGAGCACGACGGGCGCCGTGCGCGCGGTGGTTGCCTCCGCGTTCGTGATGGCACCGCTATCTACCATCGTCTGCAGCACGACGTTCCTGCGCGATACAGCGCGTTCGAGGCTGATCGTGGGTGCAAAGGCCGACGGCGACTTGACGAGCCCGGCGAGTAACGCCGCCTCTGGCAGCGACAGCTCGCTTGCGTGTTTTCCGAAGAAGCCCAGCGATGCAGCCTCCGCGCCGTAGAGGCCGTCGCCGAAATACACCTTGTTCAGATACAGCTCCAGAATCTCGTCCTTCGAGTAGGCGCGCTCGAGTCGCGAGGCGAGCAGAATTTCCCTGAATTTCCGGCGCAACGTTTTGTCAGTGGTGAGGAAACTCTGTCGCGCGAGCTGCTGGGTGATCGTGCTCCCGCCCTGGGCGCGGCGTCCCATGCGCAGATCCGCGACGATCGCACCGAACACGCGGATCGTATCGACGCCATGGTGTTCATAAAACCGCTGATCCTCGACCGAGAGAATCGCCTTGATGAGCAGCGGCGACATCCGTGTGAGCGGCACATCGACGCGCTGCTCTTTGTAGATCTGGAAGATCGGCGCGTCGTGCGCATCGAGCAGCGTCGTGGCCTGGGACATGTTCCCAAGACCTCGCAGCTCCGCCCGCGTGGGGAGGCCGGACGCCACGCTCCAGAGGAACCACGTCGTGCCCGCAACCGCGAGCCAGGCGAGGCACACGACTAGCAAGGCTGCTGCGCGGACCCATGGGCCGCGCCTGGTCAGCCACACGAGACCACTATCGAAATGGGCGATCAGATTCGCGATTTGACGCTTCACAGCAGTTCCGGTCAGGGTTCAGGTGCAACGACCGCGCCATGATGCACGGCCGCAAGACGGCGCAATTTCATGAGATTAGGCCAGTTAGGCGTCCCGCTGGAGCAGCTCGTCCCGCCGACGGGAAATTTTGACAGACACAAACTGCCAGCGTCACGCCCTCATTGGCCGCGCGCTTTGTACGCCGCGGCCTGAATCCCGTAGAGCTCCGCGTATTGCCCCCGGGCAGCCATGAGCTCAGGATGCGTCCCGACTTCCACCACACGAGCGCCGTCGAGAACGACGATGAGGTCGGCCATCCGAACGGTGGAGAAACGATGCGAAACGAGAATCGTGATGCGGCCTATGGACGCGGCTCCGGCGTCGTGCGCCGCACGCGCGTAGCGCTCGAACAACGCGTGCTCCGTCTCTGCATCCAATGCCGCCGTCGGCTCATCGAGGATCAGCAGCAGCGGCTCGTCGCGCATGAACCCTCGTGCCAGCGCGAGCTTCTGCCATTGCCCGAAAGACAGCTCCACTCCGCCGGGCCAGGTCGGCCCGAGCTGCGTGTCGAGACCAGAGACTAGCCGTTCGACGACATCCGTCGCGCCGCCGCGCTCGACGGCACCACGAACCGCGGGTTCGTCGTCGACCCGGCGAACGTCGCCAAGCCCGATCGACTGTCGCGCGAGGAACTCGAAGCGAAAGAAATCCTGGAAGGCACCCGCGAGTCGCGACCGCCAGGATCCGGTCTCCAGCGCCGCCAGCGGCACATCGTCGATGAGGATGGAGCCCGACGACGGCTCGTACATCTTGGCCAGCAGCTTGACGAGCGTTGTCTTGCCGGCACCGTTCTCGCCGACGATGGCAACGACCGCACCCGGCGGCAAGGCAAGTGACACGTCATCGAGCACGAGTCGAGTCGTGCCCGGGTACGAGAACGAGACGTGATCGAATCGCACACCGCGCGTCAGCCTGTCGGGCGCCGTCAGATTCCCGGCGGCGGCCACAGCCGCAGCGTAGTCTTCGAGCCACGCCAGCCGCCGCGAGCCATCCATCCAGAATCCGCGGAGAAAGCCAATCTCTCCGACCGTAGCGCCGACGTACGCTGAAAGACGTGCGCCCGCCGCCAGAACGAGCAGCACGTCGCTGGCAGGCCGCCCGGTTCGCGACGCGACGAAGACGACGGCGCCGACGTACGAGAGTCCGAAGAACGCCCAGGCCATGGCGTGCCACAATGCCGAGCCCCATCGGGATCGCGCGACAGGTCCATACCAGCGGTCCCACATCGCGCGCCGCTCGTCGAGCAGGCGGCCGCCGATATCCGTGATTCGCACTTCCTTGGCCGGCGGAGCTGTCGTCGCGAGTGTGAACAGATGTCGCGCGAGACGGCTG
>JBKPMA010000201.1:0-4244 GCA_046731935.1 Acidobacteriota bacterium | reverse complement strand
ACCATCCAGAAGAGTAGACTCTTGAGCGTCGAATTCACGCGGGTCCTCCGACCTGGAACATTGTCAAGACTACCACGGCCTTCGTATCGGCCGTGACGCGCGCAGCGTCATCGAGCGCCAATCCCGGCACCCAGACCACGTGGTCCTGTGCATCGACTACGAGCGGCAGGCGACGGCGGCTCTGGCGGGGCAGCTTCCCATCGACAAAGACGTCCTGAAGCTTCTTTCGGCCGCCCAATCCAAGCGGCCGCATCCAGTCGCCCGGGCGCCAGTTCCTCACCGCGAGGCCTGGTGCCGCCGCCGCTCTGTCGATGTGCGCCGTCGGGCGTCCGGCGGAACCCGGCACGACAGCGGGATCCGCGACCACCTCTGCCGAAACCGCCCACTCGGTTCCGGGTACCTCGATACGCCCTGGAACCGGCAGGTCGTAGCGATAATCGGCCACTGACGTCGGGATCGCTCCGGCCCTACTTACTAAGACCCCATTCGGACCGATTCGTTCCGCCCGAACACCACCACCTACTTCAACAGACGTTCTGTCGCCGGTGACGAGTTCCCTGAGGCGCTCGATGTCCTCAAAGCCGGGCTGCACGGCGCCGGCCTCACGCACAAGCTGCAGAAGCGCGCGCCGCTGGAGCGCCAGCGGTGCAAGCGCCAGGCCTTCGGCGTCGATCACCAGGCCGGACGCGTCTCTACGCACGAGCTGAGCGAGCGCCGCATCGGTCAGCGAATCCAGCCAGTCACCCTCGGCGCGCGAGATTTCGGCGCAACGGGCGAGCGCGGCTGTCACGTCCGTCCCCATGGCGGCGTGCAGCTGTGGCAGCACACGGTGTCGGATCCGATTCCGCGGCACGGACACGTCGGAATTGGTTGCGTCTTCGACCCAACCATGGCCGTGGCTGCGCAGCCACTCGCGCAGTTCCTCACGGCCGACATCCAGAAGCGGGCGCACGAACGGTCCTACGGAAGGATGGATCCCTCCGAGCCCGCGTGCGCCACTGCCGCGCAACAGCTTGAGCAGCACGGTCTCCGCCTGGTCATCGCGCGTGTGCGCGACGGCGACGCAGTCGGCCCCGAGCGCGACGCGAGCACGTTCCAATGCTGCATATCGGGCACGGCGCGCCGCGTCTTCAGGCGACACTCCCCGTGGTCTCTCGATGGTGACGCGCTCGATCGACGCCGGCAGGCCGAGCTCGCGTGCGAGTGTGCGGCAGAAGATCTCGTCCTCGTCCGACGCCGCGCCGCGCAGCTGATGATTGACGTGCGCCAAGCCGGCGAGCGACACGCCGAGCTCACCCTGCAACTGGTGCAGGAGACGGACGAGCGCCACCGAGTCCGAGCCGCCGGACACGGCAGCGACGACCCGCGATCCGCGGATCAGCAACCCAAGGCGCCTGACGGCGCGGGTAAGACGTTCCCTGATCGACATGAACGGACGGAGCGAACTGGACGAACGGGCGTGGCGTGCGGAGGCGCAGCCCGATGGGGACTGGCGCGCGCTCCGCCCGAATATGGTGCCGGTGCAGGGACTTGAACCCCGGACTCCGCGGATATGAGCCGCGTGCTCTAACCAACTGAGCTACACCGGCGGGACCCTTTATTCTAACAGAGACGCCTCAGGCTAGAGGCTAGAGGCGATAGGCGACAGGCCCACCCGCAGACAATAGACCGCAGACCGAAGACCGTAGACTGCGCGGTCCGCCTCACCCCTCGATGAGTGCTGCGGCAAGGAGCGGAATGAGCAATTCGTGGTGGCCGACCAGCGAGTAGCCGCGCCCCACGCCGGCGACCGGCCGATGGACGACGTTGGTCTGTGGACGATACAGGCGGACGAAATCGAGATTGACGGTCACGAGACCGTCGAGCGCGATGCCCCGATTCCGGACCAGGCTCACCGCCTTCAGGAAGACCTCCGGCAAAACGACTGCGGATCCGCAATTCAGGTAGGCGCCGCCAGCCAGCCGTGCGACGTTGCTCACGAACCGGCGGAAGTCGCGCAGGCTGGTGGCACCGATCGCCGCGCCGGACGCCTCCGGATGCATGTGGATGATGTCAGTGCCGATCGCGACGTGCACCGTCAGCGGGATGCCCAGCCGCGCTGCGGCTGCCGTGACGCTCAGGTCTTGATGGCGCGGCGCTGACGCGAGCAGGTACGCGCCGACGGCTTCACCCATCCCAATGCCGCGCGCGTGTCCGTCAACGATCGCCCGGTTCAGACCGGAACCCGTTTCTTCGGCCATCCCGAAACGGCCCGTGCCGAGTGCCTCGTCGACGTCCTCGGAGGTGGCTCCGGCGAGCGCCACTTCGAAGTCGTGAATGATGCCGGCCCCGTTGGTGGCGAGGGCCGACACATATCCACGCTCCATAAGATCGATGAGGATCGGCGACAAGCCGGTCTTGATTACGTGTGCGCCAAAGCCCCAGACGATGCCCGCCCCGCTGCGCCGTGCCGCGATTAGATGACCGACGACCGACTCGAAATCGCCAGCCGCGAGCAAGTGCGGCAGCGATGCGCGCCAGCCACGCATTCCCGATCCCGCCACATACGGCCGCGCGAAGTCAGCCGCGTTCGCCTTGCTGACGCGAGACGCCAGGGGATACGTGCGCACGTCGGAGAGATCGAACTCTTCGTACGGGAAGTGCACTTTCTTTACGCGATCGTCGTTCATTGAGAGCGCAGATTACTCCAGAAAGGTTCAAGAGGTTCAAAGGGTTAGAAGGTTCAAAGGGTTCAAAGGGTTCAAAGGGTCAGGTAATGAGCATCGCGTCGCCGTAGCTGTAGAACCGGTACCGCTCACGAATGGCGTCCTGATACGCGCGGAGAACCAGCTCGCGGCCCGCGAACGCCGACACCAGAACGAGGAGCGACGATCGCGGCAGGTGGAAGTTGGTCAACAGCGCGCCCACGACCTGGAACCCGAACCCCGGCGTGATGAAGAGATCCGCGTCACCAGTTGACGGCGGAACTCGGCCATCGTGCATCCGCGCGACGTGCTCGAGCGTCCGGGTGGTCGTGGTGCCGACCGCGACGATTCTCCGGCCGCTCGCGCGGGCGCGTTCGATGGCGTGCGACGCTGCGTCCGGGATTTCGAATGGCTCGGCATGAATGCGATGGTCCTCGACCACGTCGGTCCGGATCGGTTCGAACGTGCCGTAGCCAACGTGCAGCGTGATAGCGGTGCGCTCGACCCCGCGCGCGGTAAGCCGACTCAATATCTCCGGCGTGAAGTGAAGACCTGCCGTAGGGGCGGCCACCGATCCGCGCGCCCGCGCATACACCGTTTGATATCGCTCGCGATCGGTCGTGTCAACCGACCGCTTGATGTACGGCGGCAATGGAATCTGTCCCAGCGAATCTATCGCGTCCTCGACGTCTCCACCGTCTTCCCGCCACAGCCGGATCGTGCGCCGGCCGAACGTATGACGCTCCAGGATCTCCGCGTGGAGCACCGGTCCGGTCGTGCCGAACCGCACGCGGCTGCCCGGCCTGAGCTTCTGGCCCGGATGGACCAGCGCCTGCCAGAGATCACCGTGCACACGCCGCAGCAGCAGACATTCCACAGCGCCGCCGCTCGGCATCCGCACGCCCACGAGGCGTGCGGAGAAGACACGTGTGTCGTTGACGACGACGAGATCGCCGGCCGTGAGCTCGTCGGGTAATGCGTCGATCGATGAGTGGCGGATGGAGCCGGTCGCTCGATTGAGGACGAGCAGCCGGGACGCGCTCCGAGTCGCGGCGGGCTCCTGCGCGATCAGTTCCGGAGGCAGATCGAAATCGAACTCAGACAGGAGCACGAGGAAAGACTATCAAAGCCCCTCGAGGCCTGAGGTCGGGGCGGTCGGATTGCTCGAGTGAGAACGAAAAGGCGGAGGGCCCAAGGCCGAAAGCCCAGAGCCCAACACCTGTGATGTCAGTGTACGAGTCCGAAACCGACCGGACCGCGCGACCGCCAGTCGTCCGCAAGGATCGCCCAGAGCACCTGATCGAACGCCATCCCACCGCGGACGAGCGACTGACGCAGCAGCGCCTCCTGCACGGCACCGAGCTTACGCAGCGCGCCGTTGCCGCGCCCGTTGCGCACGGCCGCACGCGCCTCGACGCGCCGCACGCCGATCGTCTCGAACGCAAACTGCAGCAGCAGGGGCGCCGCCGTGAAGAAGAGGCCCTGCCCCCAGAATGCGCTCCCGATCGCAAACTGCCAGTCGGCCACTCCGAATCCCGGCTCCATCGCGCGCAGGTGGAA
>JBKPMA010000200.1:0-7623 GCA_046731935.1 Acidobacteriota bacterium | reverse complement strand
GCTCGCGGCCTACGTTCGGCCGGCCCCGTCTGGCATTCCGCGACGTCACGAGCGCGACGAACCGCCTCACGCTGATCGCGGCGATTGTGCCGGCACACTGTGTGACGACTCACACGGTGTTCTGTCTGCAGACACAGCTGCCAGCCGCCGATCAATGGCTCCTGTGCGCGTTGCTCAACAGCTTTGTGGCGAACTTCCTCGTCCGCCAGCGCGTGTCGTCGCACGTCACCCTCGCGATGATGGCACGGCTTCCGGTACCACGTCCTGCGCGGGAGTCACAGCTGGCGCGCCGGCTGTCTGTCTGCGCTCGATGGCTTGCCAGCGCCCGTTCGACGCATCGCGAGAACGTGCATGCCAATCTCCAAGCTCTCGCGGCGCTCGCGTACGAGGTGTCGGCGGACGAGTTGAGACACGTGCTGTCGACGTTTCCGCTCGTGCCATCGAACGAACGCGCGGCGGTGATGCGCACGTTCGAGCGCATGACGACAGAAGGGGGGATCTACGATGGTCCGGAAAATGCCGCCGCGATGCTCACCAGCAGAAGGACCAGAACGATCGACGTGTAGAGCACGAACCACCAATCGCGCTGGCCAAGAAAACCCACGACCGTGGCGGCGACGCGCGCCAGGGGTGTCGCCATCAGGGCGACCAGGCCCAGCGCCAGGAGAGACCGCGCGACTGATGACCCGGGCATGAGGAACGACGCCACGAGCCCGACCGTCAGCAGCGTCGTGCTGACGCGCGTGCCGGTTGTGAGCAGCCGGCCGATTCGTGCTTCGGTGCGCTCGAGCGGATCCACGCTCACGCGGTCCTCATCAGCATCAGCGCCGCAACGACGAACAGGACGGCGGCCAGCAGCAATTTCAACCACGCACCACGGAGTCGTACGGCCAGACGGAATCCTGCCGCTGATCCCATTTCGACGCCGATTACGGCCGCTGCTGCGAGCTGCGGCTGCATGTCGCCATGACCGTAGTAGATCATCGCGCCCGAGCTCGCGGTCACGCCGATCATGAACGCGCTCGTCGCCGCCGCCGCGCGCAAGGGCACGCCGCACCAGGCGTTCAGGACCGGAACCTTGATGAATCCGCCACCAACGCCGAGCAGCGATGAGACATTGCCGGCGACGAACGAGGCGGCGATCGCCACGGGCATGCGCTTCACGCGATAGGTGACGACCTGGCCGAGCGTCTCGTCCGGGTACGAACCGCCCAACGGGCCGGGCTCGTTGTCGCCCTCCGGCAGCGCGTTCGTGTGGCGGAGCCGCGTGAGCGTAACGATGCCGATCGCAATCGCGACGAGGCCGAAGAGTCGCGTCAAGACGGAAGGCGGCAGCATCTGCGCCGTGAGGCCGCCCGCCAGGCCGCCGGCCGCCGTCGCGACCTCCAGCACCATCCCAAGGCGCAGGTTGATGAGATGCTGACCGGCTCGCGTTGCCGAGACCGCGCTCGATGTGGCAATCACGGCTGCAAGACTGACGGCAGCGGCAGTCTTGAACGGCACGCCCACCACAAGAACGAGAGCTGGAACCAGGAAGACACCGCCGCCAAGACCGAGCAGCGTTCCGATCGTGCCGGCGGCGATTCCGAAGACGACCGTCAGGACAACTGGCAGAAGCGCGTGAGGATCCATCAATCGAACGAGCGGCGCGCGCAGACGCGACCGCACGCCGCATCTTGCCGTACTTTTCACGGGCGTGCGGCATAATCGGCAGGCCGATGCGCGTGTTCGCCGCCGCACTCGCGGTCTTCGTTCTCTTCCAGTCCGACGGCGCCCCGAGATCCGAACTCGCCATCCATCACGTTCGCATCGTCCATGGCGACGGACGCATCACGGCGTCTGCCTCCGTCCTTGTCAGCGGCGGACGTATCTCGCGCATCGTGCCCACCGTGTCCGGCCAGGCACTTCCCCATGCCGCGCGTGAGATCGATGCGCCGGGCCGCACGCTGCTGCCCGGTCTCATCGACGCCCACGTCCACGTAACGGATTGGGCCCTGCCACTGTTTCTTCGGTACGGCGTGACGACGGTCAGAGACCTTCACAACGATCCGCGGTACATCCTGCCGCTGGCTCGAGACGATGGACCGGAGCGGCCGTCGATTGTGGCCGCTGGAGCGCTGCTCGACGGTCCCGGCAGTCCGTGGCCGAACGCGATCGAGGTGGCGAGCCTCGGTGACGCGAGGACGGCCGTGCGGCGGCAAGTCGAAGCGGGCGTCGGAGTCATCGCGGTATCGACGCGTCTCCATCCGGCGCTGATCGCCGTCATCGTACAAGAGGCACGCGCGCGAGGCCTGCCAGTAGCCGCACAGGCCGGAGAGTCGACAGCGAACGAGGCCGCAGCCGCTGGCATCACGAGTCTGGAGCAGCTGAGCGGCGTGTCGGATGCGGCGAGCGATGATCCCGACCGTCTCCGCCGCGCGCACGGCTCGCTCATGGAAGGATGGACCGCATCCGAACGCGAATGGTTGCGGGTCACGCCCGACCGGCTGGCACAGGTGGCCGCGAACCTCGTGCGCAACGGCGTCACCGCCGTACCCACACTGGTCCTCCACGAGGCACGCGGCCGGCTGGGCGACTCGAATCTGAAGAGCGACTCCGCACTCGCCAGCGTTCCCGCGACGGTTATGGCGGGCGACTGGAATCCTGCGTCGATCCTGGCGCGCAACGGGTGGACGCCGGCCATCCTGCTGGATTTCAAGCGAGCGTTGCCGCTGCAGCAGCAATTCGTACAGCGATTCGCACGGGCTGGTGGACGCGTCGCCGCAGGCACGGACGCACCCCAGCCGTATGTCGTGCCCGGCGTGAGTCTGCATCGGGAGTTGCAGCTGCTCGTGGTGTCAGGATTGTCGCCCGCTGCCGCGATACGCAGCGCAACCGTGGACGCCGCCGATCTGCTGGGCGTCAGCGATCGGGCCGGATCGGTTTCGATCGGCAAGGCGGCAGATCTCCTGGTGGTGGATGGAGACCCGCTTACGGACATCCGGGCCACGATGCGAATCGTCCTCGTCGTTCGCGCGGGCCGCGTCGTCTACCGCGCGCCGTAATCCGGGCCGATCCGCGCAGTCAAGCGGCCTGGCCGCGTGATAAGATTCCAGCCTCCCATCTGGTGGTGCGGCCGACTCCCCGGCCAACCCGCCTGGAGGCCGCATGGCGTCCCGGCTCACGACACTGATCATTGTCGTCATCGTTGCTGGAACGCTCATCGCGGGCCTCATCGTCGGTGCTCAGCGCGACGACGAGAGCGGTCCTGTCGATCTCATCATCACCAACGGCCGCGTTTACACGGGGAACGCCGATACGTTCGCCGAAGCGGTGGCAATCCGCGGCAACAAGATCCTTCGCGTTGGCACGAACCGGCAGATCAAGCGGCTGCGCCGCGCGCAGACGATCGTCGTCGACGCGCACGGCGGAACGGTGCTGCCCGGGTTCAACGACGCGCACGTGCACTTCCTCGATGGCGGCCTGTCGCTGTCCCAGGTGAACCTGAGCGACGTCAGCGGGCTCGACGACATCGGCGCCCGCGTGCGCGACTACGCGGCAGCGCATCCTGACAAGCCGTGGATCGTCGGTCAGGGGTGGGTGTACGCATCCTTCCCGGAGGGATTGCCGACCCGCCAGCAGCTCGACCAGCTGGTGCCAGACCGACCGGCATTCATTTATGCGTTCGACGGGCACACAGCCTGGGTGAACTCGAAAGCGCTCGCGCTCGCGCGCATCAACCGGCGGACACCCAACCCTCCGGATGGCGTGATCGTGAAAGACGCGCGGACTGGCGAGCCAACGGGCGTGTTGAAGGAAGGCGCCCAGCGGCTAGTCGAAGCGCTCGTGCCTGCCCCGACGCACGACGAACAGCTTGCGGCGCTGCGCGCGGCCATCCTCGAAGCGCAGCGCGTTGGCGTCACAAGCGTCCAGAACGCCAGCGGATCTCCGGAAGAAGTCGAGCTCTATCGCGAGCTGCGTGAGACCGGCGACCTCAACGTCCGGGTGTACTCGGCGCTCTCGATGACGCCGACGTACAGCGCGGCCGATCACGAAGCGTTCGACGCAGTGCGTGCGCGCTACGGCGACGATCCGCTGTTCAAGACGGGCGCCGTCAAGCTCATGATGGACGGCGTCGTCGAAACGCACACCGCGGCGTTGCTCGAGCCCTACGCAAACGCGCCCACCAAGGGAATGCCTCGCTACACACCCGAGGCATTGAACGCGCTGGTCACCGATCTCGACAAGAATGGCTGGCAGGTGTTCGTGCACGCGATCGGCGACGGCGCGGTGCGCACGACACTCGACGCCTACGAACAGGCAGCGCGCGTGAATCCGATGCCTGCGCGGGGCCGCCGGCACCGTATCGAGCATATCGAGACAATCGACCCCGCCGATATTCCACGCTTCGGCGCCCTTGGCGTCATCGCCTCGCAGCAGCCCTATCACGGCACGCCGGTGACAACGGCGCCTGATATCTGGTCCACCAATCTGGGACCAGAGCGTGCAGCGCGCGGCTGGGCTTCGCACAGCATCGAAGCTGCCGGCGGGCGCCTGGCGTTTGGAAGCGACTGGCCAGTCGTGAGCCTCGATCCGAGATTCGGCCTGTACACGGCTGTCACTCGGATGGCAGTGGACGGTACGCCGGAAGGCGGCTGGCATCCGGAACAGCGCGTATCGCTCGCGGCTGCGGTCGACGCGTACACGAGCGGCTCGGCGTACGCCTCATTTGACGAGCAGCGCAAGGGACGCCTCGAACGCGAGATGCTCGCCGACGTCGTGATCCTCTCGTCTGACATCTTCGCGCCCGACGCACGCCTCCTCGATGCAGTCGTCGAGACCACCATCTTCGACGGCCGCGTCGTGTACATGCGCACGCCGCCTCAATCAACCGAATAGCGCGGCGCGTCGTGAGCGATCGTTCCCCGCAGCTCTCGCTCTTCGAGCCGCCGGATCCCGACCCAGCACCGCCGAGCGATCGCGATCGTCTCGCCGACGTCCATCGACAGGCAGCGCAGCTCGCCGCACGGCTTCCACCACAACTTCACTTCGGCACGAGCTCCTGGGCGTTTCCCGGATGGCGCGGGCTGGTGTATTCGAGCGAGATGCAGCAGTCGCGGCTGGCGCGTGACGGCCTGCGTGAGTATTCAGCGCACCCGCTGTTGACGACCGTCGGGATCGATCGAAGCTATTACGCGCCCATCCCGGATGAGGATTTGTGTCGGTACGCGGAACAACTGCCCGACGGCTTTCTCGCGTGTGCGAAAGCTCCAGCGGCAGTCACATCACCAGTCTTCTTCGACAGTTCCCGACGGGCCAGCCCGAATCCCGACTACTTTTCGGCCGAGCGACTGGCGATCGATCTGCTGGAGCCGTTCGCCCGGTCGTTCCGGACACACACGGGCCCGTTCATTCTCGAGTTCCCGCCGCCGCCGCGGGACACGCCGCTCGAACCCTCGCGTTTCGTGGAGCAGCTGGATCGGCTACTCGAAGCGGCACCGAAGGACTTCTCGTTCGCCATTGAACTGCGTTCGCGCACGCTCCTGACGGCGGCATACCAGCGGGTCCTCGCGCGCCATCGAGCCGCGCACGTGTACAACTACTGGAGCTTCATGCCCATGCCTGGCGCTCAGGCGACGATCGTGCCGCCCGGCGGTGCGGATTTCATTGTGGTGCGACTGCTCCTCCGGCCGGGCACGCGTTACGAGGATCAGCGGGAGATCTTCCGTCCGTTCAATCGGCTCGTGGAACCGGACGAGGAGATGCGTCTGGACGTCACACGCCTGCTGAAACGATCGCTCTCAGCCGGCCAGCGGGCGTACGTACTCGTCAACAACAAGGCGGAAGGGTCCTCGCCGTTGACGGTCCACGCGCTCGCGGAGCTCATGGCCGGATGAAAAGATCGATCGCTTTGGCGAGCCCGCAGTTGTCGTTGCTGTCGGTGACGAAGTGGCCGGCAGCGAGTAACGACGGAACGGCGTTCGCCATGACGACAGGCGTGCCCGCCGCTTCGAGCATCTCGCGGTCGTTGTAGTTGTCGCCGACGGCCATGATCGCCTCGCGGCCGTATCCGCGCTCGCGCGCCCATGCCGTCAGTGTCGTGCCTTTCGTCACGCCGGCCGCCAGCACGTCCACCATCGTGAAATCGCGCGCCTCATACTCGGTCAGCGTGTGCTGATAACCGCCGTTCCCGGCAGCTGATTCCAGATGCGACGCCAGAGCGCGCATCCGCTCGACACTGCCATTGAACATGACCTGGATGGGATCTTCAGTCAGGCTGTCTTCGAGCGGATAGACCTCGTCGATGACCGCCTGATTGCGCCGCCAGTATCCCGCGCGCGAGGGATGCTGCCAGTCCATTCCGCCAGCCACCACATGACGGCCGGTGCGGTCGAAGACGAGCGCCGCTTCCGTGCGCCACGCCATGGTGCTGATCAACACCGAGCGAGCAACGTCAGCCGGCATCAGCCGCCGCAGGAGCGTTGTGCCGTCCAGCGCCTTCACGACCGCACCATTGCTCACGATCAGGTGAACCGGTAGATCGAGAAGATCCGCCACCGGTTTCGCAAAATGAAATGCGCGGCCGGTGACCAGCGCGACGTGGACACCGCTGCCGAGTACGCGTCGGATGGCTTCGCGATTTGCGGTCGGCAGCTTGCCGTGGCTGTCGAGCAACGTCCCGTCGATGTCGATCGCGAGAATGCGGACCGCCGCCACGACGGCCTAGCCGCGAATCCGCTTGGCGAACGCGGCGGGTGCACCAGGGCTGCGCCGCTCCCACCAGTCGATGAATTGCTTCGCGACGGCTTCGAGATTCCCCAGCGATGACGAGTCACTCTGTTGCTGGCGCAGCAGCGGCAGGATGTCCCGCATGCGTTCGTACACCAGCAGCAGCTCGCGTCCGCTCTGGAAGAAGAGCTCCTCGTTGAGGATGCCGGATGCGACAAAGGACGCGACCATTTCCCAGTACGTCGTCACCATCCGGTAGGAGGCGTGCTGGTCGGATCCCGGCGGGCAGACCGCCGCGAATTCCTCCAGGTTCTTGACTTTGAAGGAGGCGACGAACCAGGCGCGACCCTGGCGCAGCCGGGGCTCACGCCGCATCTCGTACAGTCGGAGGATGAGTTCAGCGTCTTCGTACGTGGGTCGTGGCGTGGTCACCTGGTGATCCTCGGCATGATCGGCGGAGACGGCCTGTCCGCCCGCGCGTCGGTGCGATTATGATGCAGGCAGGCTCGTCCGTCACCACTGGAGCGCCATGGCTGGCCCGCATTTCACGCCCAAGACCGTTCCGTTCCTGCGAGCCCTCAAGCGGCACAACGATCGAGAGTGGTTCCGCGCCAACCGGGCGACGTACGACGAGCACGTGTATGCGCCGATGGTGGCCGTGGTCGATGCCCTGGCCCAGGATCTGCGCCGATTCGCACCCGAGCTGTCGGCCGACCCGCGGCGATCGATCTACCGCATCTACCGCGACACGCGGTTCAGTGCAGACAAATCGCCGCTCAAGACGCACATCGCGGCCTCGTTTCCAAGGCGCGACAGTCCGCGGCATGAATCTGCCGGGCTGTATTTCGAGGTCGCACACGGCTGGGTATGGGTGGGCGGCGGCCTCTACAGGCCCACCTCCCCAGGCCTCTATCG
>JBKPMA010000199.1:0-2462 GCA_046731935.1 Acidobacteriota bacterium | reverse complement strand
GACGCCAGGCTCTGCATCACATTCAGGTGATGGTCCGTGTAGGAGTGTTTCTTGAAACTCTGAATCGTGATGATGCCGAGCACCCGCTCCTTCGCGATGAGCGGCATGTAGATGATCGACTGCGGGAACTGCGACATCGAGCCATCTTCGAGCGGCCGGCTCTGTTCGTCGAAGCCGCTGACGTACTTCGAGTACTCGGCCCTCGAGTCGTTGATGAAGACCGGTTCCTTGTGCTCGATGCACCAGACGGGCAATTGATTGGAATCGCGGGTATCTCGCGTGTACGGCGCGTACCGCTTACCCTTTTCAATCGCCAGCTGGTATTCGATCTGGTGGCGATCGGGGTGGTAGAGCCCGACGCCGAAGACTTCGGCATCCGCGAGCTCGTTCACGCGATCGTAGAGCTTGCCGAAGATGGTCTGCATGTCGAGCGATGCGGTGATCTCGCGTCCGATCTCGCTCAGAAGCTCGACGTTCTTCTTGCCCTCGCTCTCGGTCGCGGCCAGCGCCTCGGCGGCTTCGGCGCGCAGCTTGACCTCGGCGAGATTGGCGCGCTGCCGCTCCTTCGCGACCACACGGGCGCGCTGCACGCGATCGAGGCCGAAGAAGAGCAGGGCGGCAACCGCCAGATACCCGAGATAGGCCCACCACGTGCGATACCACGGCGGCAGGATGGTGAAGGCATACACAGCCTCTTCGCTCGCTCCGCCGCTGATACCTCTGGCTCGGACGCGAAAACGATAGTCGCCCAGACCGAGATTCGTGTACTCGCGCTGGCCCTCGTGGGTCCATGCCGACCAGTCGTTGTCGAAGCCCTCCAGCCGCGACTGATACTCGGTCGCGGACTCGTCGAAGTGGGTCGGCAGGGCGTATTCGAAACGCAGGCTGTTGGCGGCGGCGTCAAAGGTTGATTTGGCGGGCAATGGCGTGTCGCCGGAATACACCGGCTGATCTCTCGTGCCTGCGATCCGACGAATCAACACCTGTCCCGCTGGCGGTGCGTCCATCGTCTGCGACGTGTCGTAGCGTACGAGCCGGCCGTCCGAGAACTGCATCCAGACGACATCGCCGTCAGAGGCCAGTCCGCCGACCGGCGTCGCGCCGAACCTCGCGAACCGCCGCTTGTCCACGCTCCAGGATCCGTCTGGGTTCCGCTGCGCCACGGCCGTCTCTCGACCGAGATTGATGAAGACGCGGCCCTGCGGATCGCTGACGACGAAGCCTCCGTTGACGAACGAGTTGATCCCTACGACATGATCGAGCGCGGTCAAGCGCACGAACCGTTTCGTGGTCGCGTCGAAGCGCAACGCCTGCGGATCCTGAACGCCCGCGGAAAAGAGCGGCGTGCCCTTGACATCGGTGACGGAGGCGCCCCCCTCCGGGAGCCCCTGGGCGGTGCCGAACTGTTCAACGTGTGTCGGCGGGCGTGGCTGGCCTCCGCCTGGTTTCGCGTCCAGGGTGATGTGCAGCATGCCGTCGTTGGCGGTGCCGGCCCACACGGAACCGTCGGGTTCTTCGAACACGGATCGAATCTCGAAACCAGCGCCCTCGACGAGGCCTTCGTCGATCCATTTGCCGTTGATCCATCGGAACGACATCACGCCGTCAAAGAGGCCGACCCACAGCCGCGTCGGGTCTACCTTGGAGACGGCCAGCGTATTCGGGCGGAAACTGAGATCCGGGGTCTTCTTGATCGGGACGGCGGTCAGCTTCTGGACGTCGTACAGTCCGTCACCGCACGCGAGGAGCAGCGCCGATCGCGTGCGATTGGACGGATCGGCCATCTTCGAGTAGGTCCAACACTGCTGGCCCGTTCCGGCCAGATGTTCGAAGTGTGCCGGGGTCGTGCCGTCGGCGGACCTCGGGACCAGGTACGCGGCGCCCGACTGCGTGCCGAGATACAAGCGGCCGTCGATGCGCGTGGCGGCCTGGACGGAGCCGCTCAGTCCATCCGACGCGTTGAAGTAGGACACTGGGGAAGGCGTTTCTACACGCGTCACTCCGTTGTCGAGCCCGAGCCAGAGCGCGCCTTCGCGATCGCGGAGAGCGTAGTACACGGTGTCGGACGGCAGCCCGTTCGCGCGGCTGATGTGCTTCACCTGCCGGCCCGCGGCATCGATCGTGATGAGCCCGGCGCTCAATGTCATGATGCCGAAGGTTCGATTGGGGAGTGCGATCCCCCGATAGAGCTGCGCGCTGCTCAGTGCGGCTGCCGCCGTCGCAAACGGCGTCAACACGGCGCCGTCATAGAGGAACAGTCCGTTCTGGCGCGTGCCGACCAGCAACCGGCGCTCGTCATAGCGCAGGAGGATGATGAAGGGCTCGTTGCCGAGCGCAGCCGTGCCGGGCAGGGGCCGCAGCGTGGTCCCCTCCAGCACGTTCAAACCCGCTTCGGGCGTCGGGATGTAGACACGGCCGTCCACTTCGGCGGCACGGCCGAACCTGGTTGGCGCGTGGAGGAC
>JBKPMA010000198.1:0-2969 GCA_046731935.1 Acidobacteriota bacterium | reverse complement strand
GATCGCGCAGAGTGCGCGCGTAGAAGGCATCGTGATTCTGGAGGCCGTGATCGACGAACGCGGTCACGTGAGCGAAACGCGGGTGCTGCGATCGATACCGCTGCTGGACGATGCCGCGACAGCGGCAGTCAGGCAGTGGGTGTACTCACCAACAGTGTTGAACGGACAAGCGATCCCGATCGTGATGACCGTCACGGTCCAATTCAGGCTCGAACGCTGAGGCCGCGGCTATTTCTGGAGGTCGAGTCCGTTCGCTTCGAGCGCGCCAATGATTTCCTGCATGAGGGCGGGAACCATGGGCGGCAGGGTGGACGACTCGGCGGTGATGATGCGCTTCACGGTGAACGCCGCGAAGCGCGTCCCTTCCTGGTGTGAGGTCCGGACGGCGATGTGCAGCCGCTCGCAGTGATACACGGCCTTCTGGAGCGTCTCTGTCGGGGGCAGCTGAGTGAGCGCCTGTTTGAGCGCGTCCACACGGCCAAGGAGCTGGGATTTGTCGAGTGCGGTAACCACGAAACACCTTCGAATCGCCTGGGCCCGACTGAGCGAAGGGCGCTGCCGCGCCATTGTACTCGACCGGCCCGGCCGCCCGGATTCAGGATGCCCGCGGGTCTTCGAGGTACGTATAGCCCTGCAGGCCGGCTTCGTAGAAACGGAGCAGCTGCCCTGACTGCTCGAAATCGATGCGCCCTTCGCGCACCGCGGCTTCGATGTCGGTTCGGAGGCGCCGCGTGAGCCGATCGACGTCGAATTCCACGTAGTCGAGCACCTCGCGCACCGTATCGCCCTTCACGACTTCGTCGAGCACGACGTTGCCCTGCTCGTCGAGGCTCACATGCACGGCATGCGTGTCCCCGAACAGGTTGTGCAGGTCGCCGAGGATTTCCTGGTAGGCGCCGACCAGGAACACGCCGAGATAGTACGGCTCCCCGTTGAAGCTGTGGAGTGGCAGCGTCTTCTTGACGTCCCGGCGGTCGATGAACTGATCGATCTTCCCGTCGGAATCGCACGTGATATCGCCGAGGACTGCATGCTGCGTCGGACGTTCGTTCAGCCGGTGCAGCGGGACGACGGGGAACAGCTGCTTGATCGCCCAGCTGTCGGGGATCGACTGGAACAGCGAAAAGTTGCAGAAGTACGTGTCTGAGAGCACCTCGTCGAGGTTCTGCAGGTCCTCGGGGATCTCCTCGAGCTGCTGCGCGATGCGCTGCAGCTTGCGGCAGATCGCCCAATAGAGCGTCTCGGCGTACACGCGCTGCTCGAGGGGAAGGTAGCCCCCGCTGAACAGGTTGAGCGCCATGTCGAGCGCCTGCTGCGCGTCGTGGAAGCTCTCCTGAGCGTTGCGGGCCGTCACCGTGTTGTAGGTCTCGGTCAGGTCGATGAGCGGCTGCTCCAGTTCGCCAGCAGGCGCCGATGGGAGCGACTCGTTGCCGAACTCCGAGACGCCGAGCACGTTGAACACGAGCACGCTGTGGTAGGCGACGACGGCGCGGCCGCTCTCCGAGATGATCGTCGGATGCGCCACGCCCGCATCGTCGCACACGGTCTGAATGTGGTACACGACGTCGTTCGCGTACTCTTCGAGGGTGTAGTTCGTGCTCGACTCGAAGTTGGTCTGCGACCCGTCATAGTCCACGCCCAGGCCGCCGCCGACATCGAGATACTCGAGACCGGCCCCGGCGCGTGCCAGCTCCGTGTAGATGCGCGCGGCTTCGTTCAGCGCGTGCTTGACGATCCGGATGTTCGGGATCTGGCTGCCGAGGTGGAAGTGGAGCAGTTTGAAACAGTCCTCCATCCCCTGGCGCTTTAGCTCGTCGAGACCCCGGAGCACCTCGGCGACGGTCAACCCGAACTTCGACCGGTAGCCTCCGGATGACTGCCAGCGCCCGCCGCCCCTGGCCGCGAGCTTCACCCGCATCCCAATCCGCGGACGCACGCCGACCTTGGCGGCATATTCCAGAATCAGGCCCAGCTCGGTGTACTTCTCGACCACCGGAATAATCGTCCGGCCGATCTTATGGGCGAGCATGGCCGATTCGATGTACTCGGCGTCCTTGAACCCGTTGCAGATGATGGGCGTCTCGTTGGACGCCATCGCCATCACCGCCAGCAGTTCCGGCTTTGACCCCGCCTCCAGACCAAACCCATACGGCTTGCCGAACTCGAGCACCTCCTCGACGACCTGCCGCTGCTGGTTCACCTTGATGGGGTATACGCAGGCATAGCGGCCTGTGTACTGGTGCTGAGCAATGGCCGTGGCAAACGCGTCGTGGATGTCGGCGAGCCGGTGCTGGAGGATGTCCCGGAACCGGATGAGCAGCGGGAGCATGATGCCCCGCGCCTGAAGGTCGTCCGCCAGCTGCTTGAGGTCGATGGCTCGAGAGAGGTTCTTGGTGGGGTGGACGAGGACGTGACCCTGGGGCGAAATCGAAAAGTAACCCTTGCCCCACCGTTCCACCTCGTAGGTGTCGGTCGCGTCGGTCACGGTCCATTGCTCGTGCGTGGCGAGCGGCGGCCGCAGGCGGCCGGTCGATATGCTCATAACTCCACATGATAAACGGAATTGCGTCATGCGCGACGGTGGGGCTCGCGAAATTTTCATGACCGTCGTCGGACAAGGAGGCGCCGGTGCGTGCCGCCTCCGCGGATCGATCCGGCGTCGTTCGCGTGCACGCGAAAGTGACAACGCGGTAACAGCGACATGACGAAGGGCTCGCCGTCAAGTGCCGATCCATTGCCGCCGCCGATGACATGACCGTCATGCATCGGTCGTATGTGTTTGCGAGACGCCGCCGGGCGGCTACAATTCCGTCCTACCGAACCATGATGACCGACGATTTTGTCGGCCGCGGCCGCAGGGGCGGCGCTGCCACACTCGATCCTGAAGATGCCGGCCACGAAAGCAGCGGCGAGATCCGGAAGCTCAACACGCTTCTCGAGATCAGTCAGACGCTGTCCGCGAGCCTGAA
>JBKPMA010000197.1:0-11987 GCA_046731935.1 Acidobacteriota bacterium | reverse complement strand
AGCAGGCCACCTAATTCGCGCCCCAGCGTGTCCCTTTGAGGAACACGACGAGATCTGCGAGCTCCGCCCGGGACAATTGATCGCCGAAGCCGGCGGGCATCATCGACGTGGTGCCCGGCTCCATGTTCGCGATGGTCGTCTTCGCGATGCGCGTCTTCACCTCGGGTCCCGTGATGAGCACCACGTCTTCGGGCTCGTCGCCCTGCAGTAGGCCGTTGATGATCTGCCCGTTTGTCGTCGTTATCGCGACAGGCTCGTAGCCGCGCGCGAAGCTGACACTCGGAAAGACGATGGCCTCGAGCAGATCGCGCTCGGTGCGGATCTGTCCTATTGCGGTGAGATCGGGACCCAGAGTTCCGCCGTGATAACCGATGGCGTGGCACGTGCTGCACAAGGCCTTCTGGCCGTTGAACAGCAGCTGGCCGCGCCTCCTGTCCCCGTCGCGCACTGCGAGCAGCAGGTCGTCGAGCTTCTTCAGTTGTCCGGCCTTGTCAGCTGACACCGACGCGAGCAGCGCTTCTCCGCGCTGCTGTACCGCGGGCGAGTACTTGGCGAGGCGCAGCCGCAGCTCATCGGGCCGGACGCTCGTACGCGCCGGTGATTCCGACAAGGCAGCGACGAGCGCGATCCCGACTTCGTCTTCGCTGGCCGCTTCGAACGGAGGCAGCAGATGCGGAAGCTCGAGGGGCCCGCTCGATTTGATGCATTGCGTCAGACCGACCAGCTGTCCGCGATCGAGATGGGCTTTCTCCAGCACGCCAGCCGCGGCGAGGCGAGCCGTGGCCGGCGACGCCGGCGCAAGCGCACCTGAGAGCAGCGCGAAGAGATCGGGATCCACGGTGCGCAGACCGCCAGGGATCGCGGCCAGTGCGTCGAGACGCAAGTCGACCGGGTTCTGTCCGTCGCGTGCCACGCTGAGGAGCGCCTCTGTCAACGGTTGCGCCGCGTCCGCCGCCGGCGGAACGGCTCTCGCGACGGCGACAGCGGCGCGCGTGACGTCGCCGCCTGCCGTCAGCGCTTTCGTCAGCGGGCCGGTCCACGAGGCCGGCAATTCGCGCGCCTGACTCGTGGCCATGACGCGCAAGGCCATCAGTCTCGTTTCGGGCGATCCGTCGGCGACGAGACCCGCCAGGTGTTGCTCGATCGCGGGAGTCCGTGAGAACTGTGCCAGCTTCGCGACGAGCGCGTCACGGTCCGTCCGTTTTCCAGCCGCGGCCAGCCGCGGTTCGAAATACCCCCAGAGCGCAGTGCCCCACTCGGGATGATGGCCAGCGATCCACCACGCGGTCTTGTTCGTGGCGGGATCCGGGGCGTCGAGCAGCGGCAGGATCGCCGCCGACTCGAGCGACGAGGGCATCATCTGATCGAGCGCGACGAGCGCGGCACGCCGCGTCCGCTCGGACGGTGCAGTCACGCCCTCGCGGGTCGCGGCCGGATCCGCGATTTCGATCATCGCGTAGGCGAGCGAGTGCTCGAGCGCGCGATCCATTTTTGGCGCGCTCGCGGCGAGCAGCTCGGGCACAGCCGTCCGATCGCCGATGCGGCCGAGTGCTTCGGCGGCGACGCGCTGAATCGCGGGAACTGGCGCCTTCAGTGCCGCGCGCGTCCTATCGATCGCTCCGGCGTCGCGCCAGAGCGCCACGGATTGCAGTGCCGACTGGCGCACTGTGGCATCCGCATCATCGAGGGCCGGCCGCGTCGCTGCGCGCGCCTCCGCATCGTCGATTTGCGTGAGCGCCCAGACCGCGTTGCGCCGAACGGTCGCCGACACCGTCTTGAGCGCGTCGCTCAAGGCACCGACGGCGCCTTGTCCGGCGCTCGCCAGCCGCTCGATCGCGCGCTGCTGCACTGCGGGGCGGGCGTCACCGAGCAGCTGTGCGAGCCTGGCGGGCGTCATCGCGGTCCAGTCGAGCGTGAGACCACGAGGGTCGCGCGGCCGGACGGCTCCACGGCGCGTGATCCGATAGATGCCGCCGAGTACGTCGGGCTTTGCGAGCTGTGATGTCGGGCAACAGAGCTTGTACCATCCGCCGGTGTCGATGACCAGCAGACTGCCATCCGCATCCTCGAGCACGTCGGTCGGATGGAAGTCGCGATCGTCCGAGGTCACGAAGTCGCTGTCCTTGCTCGTGAAGCTCGCGCCGCTCGCCGTGAGCTCGTGCCGCGACACTTTCTGCATGTTGAACTGCGCCACGAAGACGTTGTCTTTGTAGGCCGGACCGAAGCCGCTTGACTTGTACCGTGTGACGCCGGTTGGCGCCGCGGCGCCGAGCTCCGAGAGCACTGGCATCAGGTCGCCGGTCTGCGGATGGCCGTCGATGACGTCGTGCGGCTTGCCGTACACGCCGCCGTATATGGCGTGCACCAACGCATCCCGGCGGCCGGCCTGTGGATGCTCGATGAACGTGGTCGTGAACAGCCGCTCGCCGGAGGACGTGAACGTCACACCGACGGGATTGTCCATACCTCCGGTCATGACCGGCTCCACGAGTCCACCCGATCGCCGGCGTCTGAAGATGTGCGCGGCCTTGGTCACGAGCGGCGGCTTGCCGGGGCGTTCGTAGGTCTGTTCGGCGAACGCGCCTTTGGTCCAGTAGATCCATCCGTCGAGGCCGAGGTACGGGCCGTGGAGATCGTTCGCGCAGTGCGTGAGCGTCTTGCCTTCGAACCACTCCTCGCGGCGATCCGCGACTCCGTCGTTGTCGGTGTCGGTCAGCTTCCAGATGCTCGGCGGAGCCGCGACGTACAGCGATCCGTCGAGCCACATCGCGCCTTCGGGGAACATCATGCGATCCGCAAAGACGACACTCGTGTCGAACACGCCGTCGCCGTCCTTGTCTTCCAGCCGGACAATGCGATGCGGCTTGTCCTCGAGTTGTTTCTCGGCCTTGTCGCTGGACCCTGAGGAGTCGGTCACATACAGCCGCCCTTGCTCGTCGAAGTCCGCCTCAATCGGGCGGTTCACGAGCGGCGGTCCGGCGACCAGTTTGACCTCGAAGCCGGCGGGCACGTGCAACGCCGTGGCCGGCAGGCTGGCCTCAGGCGTAGCGACGGCCAGCGTCAACGCGACACCCGTCGCCGTCGCCACCCCTAGCGCGAGGATGAGCGAACGGCCCTGACGTCGAGCAATTGCAGGCGGCATGGTGAGCGCCATTGTACAGTTGACGCATGCCTGGTTTCGAGCTTGGTCTGGACACGTTCGGCGACGTGACGCGCGACGACGATGGGACCCTCGCACCGCAGGCGCGGGTGCTGCGCGACGTCGTCGAGGAGGCCGTGCTCGCCGATTCCGTCGGACTGGATGCGTTCGGCGTTGGTGAGCATCACCGGCGGGATTTCTCGATTTCGGCGCCTGAGGTCGTCCTCGCGGCCATTGCGAGCCGGACCGAACGCATCGCACTGGGGTCGGCAGTCACCGTGCTGAGCACCGACGATCCCATACGCGTCTTCCAGCGGTTCTCGACGCTGAACGCGCTGTCGAACGGGAGGGCCGAAGTCATTCTCGGACGCGGATCGTTCACCGAGTCGTATCCGCTGTTCGGCTACGACCTCTCGCAGTACGGCGAGCTGTTCGAGGACAAACTGGCACGCTTCGCTGCGCTGCTGCAGCCCGGGGCGGCCAGCGTCTTCCCGCCAATCGAACACGGCACGCTGCGAACGTGGATCGGCGTCGGCGGCAGTCCCGAATCCGTCGTCCGCGCCGCCCGGTACGCACTGCCGCTCACGCTGGCGATCATCGGCGGCAGTCCGGCCCGCTTTCGCCCGTACGTGGACCTGTACAGGCAGGCCCTCGAGAAACTCGGGCACGGCATGCTGCCCGTCGCCGTCCACTCGCCGGGACACGTCGCCGAGAGTGATGACCAGGCAAAGACCGAGCTGTGGCCGCACTACGAAGCCATGATCAATCGCATCGGCGCAGAGCGCGGCTGGCCGCCGGCCACACGCGATCATTTCGAGCGTGAAGCGGGGCCCGATGGCGCGTTGACGGTGGGATCGCCGGACACGGTCGCCGCCAAGATCGTCCGCACCTCGCGGCTGCTCGGCTTGTCGCGGTTCAACATGAAATACAGCGCGGGCACGCTGCCTCACGCGACGCTGATGCGCAGTATCGAACTGTTCGGGACCAAGGTAGCGCCACAGGTGAGAGACGCGATGGCGAAGTGACCATTGACGAATGCAGATTGACGACTGACGATTAGCCCCCAGTCTCACGCGTAGGGCATTCGTCATTCGTCAATCGTCAATCGTCAATGATCAAGCGGGTCTGGTGATGTCGATCTCCATAGTTCGCCTCGGAAGTCCTCGCGGCCACAGCGAAGGCCTGCGGATCGGCACGGTGCGGCGGCCGCCGCGCGGGGTGCCGAAGTCACAGTTCGCGGCGCGCGATTTCTACGATGTGTGGCTGCCCACGCTATCGCCCAGTCCGGCGCTGGTTGCCAAGGCGCTGCACGCCGAAGACGATCGTGCGTGGAAGGCGTTCGAGCGACAGTTCGCGAAGGAGATGGCCCAGGCAGACCCGTCGCGCGTCCTCGACCTTCTGGCCGCGCTCTCACACCAGACCAACTTCTCTGTCGGCTGCTATTGCGAGGACGAGCGCCGCTGCCATCGGTCGGTCTTGAGGAAGCTGCTGTTGGATCGGGGTGCTGATATTGGATAGTTGACGCGGCTGGCGGCGCTCAGCTCGCGTGTCGGAGCCGATCCGACTGCGCCCGTTCAAGGACTGCGGCGAGCGCCCGGGAATCGATGGGTTTGCTGAGATAGTCGTCCATGCCGGCCTCGAGGCAGCGCTCGCGATCGCCGACCATCGCGTGCGCCGTCATCGCCACGATCGTCGTCTGACGTTGCAGGCCCGCCTCTCGGCGGCGGATCTCGGCGGTCGCCTCGAATCCATTCATCCCGGGCATCTGCACGTCCATCAACACGACGTCGAATTGCTCCCGCATCATCACCTCCAGCGCGGCTCTGGCATCGGGCGAGGCGCTGACGACATGGCCGCGCTTCTCCAGCAGGCCGCGCGCGACGCGGAGATTGAGCGGGTTGTCGTCAACGACGAGCACGCGATGGGACCGACTGCTCGCAACGTCGTGTAGCACCTGCGCCGGCAGGCCCGCAGCGCAGGGCATCACCGGCACGACCACGTGGAAGCCGCTGCCCACGTTCTGCGCCGCGTCGAGCCAGAGTCGCCCGCCAAGGAGGGCAACGAGCTTCGCGCAGATCGCGAGGCCGAGACCGGTGCCGCCATGGCGGCGCGTAATCGATCCATCCGCCTGTGTGAACGCCTCGAAGATGAGGTCACGCTTGTCGAGTGGGATGCCAATGCCGGTGTCGCGGACCGTGATGTGAAGCAGTACGCGCCCGTCGCTGTCGGCCGGCCCGTCGAGATCCATTTCGACCTGAATGTGGCCATCATTGGTGAACTTCACCGCGTTGCCGACGAGGTTCACGACGATCTGTCGGAGCCGCACAGGGTCGGCGATCACCCACGCCGGCACGGCCTCGCCGACGGTCAATCGGAAGTCGAGACCCTTGCTTCGCGCCCGCGCAACCAGTGGATGCAGCAAGTCGTCGAGCAGCGGACGCACCGCCACAGGAATGGTCTCCATCCGCAACCGTCCCGCCTCGATCCGCGACAGATCGAGCACATCGTCGATGATCGCGAGCAGAGAGTGCGCCGACGATTGCACGGATTCGAGGTACTCACGCTGCTCGTCGGTAAGAGACGTGTCGAGGGCGAGCTCGGTCATCCCGACGATGCCGTTCATCGGAGTCCGGATCTCATGGCTCATGTTGGCCAGGAACTCGCTCTTCGCCCGAGTGCTGGCCTCTGCCGCATCCTTGGCCCGCATGAGGCTGGCAGTCTGCACTCGAACCGTGCGCTTGAGGGCGAGGTTCCACGCGACCAGGAGTGCGGCGCAGAGGGCGCCACCCCCCGCGATCAACGCCACACGCCGAAACGACCATTGCCAGGCCTGGCGCGTCACGACGATGTCGTCACTCGAGCGGAGGCGCATGCGAAACGTGCTCAACGCGCCGTCGCGCAGCACGACGATGCCGATCCCCGTCAGCACGATCTCGCTGCCAGGCGTCAACCCGAGACGCTCGAAATGACCGCCGTCGAGCGTCGCGAGGAAACTGAGGCGTCCTGCCCGGACCGCGAGCGTGTCGGCCGTTGCGTTCTCGAGCCGAACTGGTAGCCGTACCAGTTCGTCGAGTACTTTTCCGCTCTCGATGTCCGCCGTGGTGACCGCACGTGCTTGCGGCTCCTTGCCGTGGGCGACGACCCGGTAGACGCCACGGGAGAGCGTCGGTCCGTCGTCGTTGGCGAGGAACCCGACGACGTCCACGATGTCTCCAACGCGAACCGGTGTCTCCTGCGACGTCTGCACGTACATCGAGCCGGTGGCGTCCTTGATGAAGAGCGAGGTTCCTGGCCGCTGGAGCGCGACCGAGGCGCGCACGTGGACGAGGCGGCCGAACGCCTTCTGCGCACGGAACTCCGCCAGTTCGGCCACCGGCCAGATCGGGATGGCGTACGGATCGGCAGTGCCCGCGCCAAGGACGTCCACGAAGCCCGCGTTCGGTACCAGCAGGCGTACGACGCCGATCGGGCGATTCGCGTCGTCTACCCGCACGTCGCACACCCCGCGCAGCCGCAGCTGAGTGTTCACCTGAATCGCGGCCAGCTCCGCCGGCGTGCCAGCCACCTCAATCGTGAGCTCCCAATTGTCGAGGGCGAGTTGCGCAACCACCCGCCCAGGCTGGGCCGTGATCGACCGGACGACGCCTTCCGCGACGATCCATTGGGCATCGAGCGTGCCGGAGGCGAGCTGGTGAGTCGTGACGGGAACCGGCACGGGCATCTCGCCCCGACCGATGATCGTTGCAGCCGGAGCGGCGATTACTGGCGCGAGCCCGCCCATCGACGTCACACCGGCCACTCGGACTCTGTCGCCGACGTGGAGCCCGTCGAGGCGGCGCTCCGTGCGAATCGCGATCCCGCCCGATCCGTCGTGGAGCACGAAACGCTGCCGTTCGGCATCGATGGCCACGACGACGCCTTCGAGCAGCACGGCTCGTGCCTGGCGGACTTCGACGAGACTCATTTCCCGTACGCGGGCGGCCCGGGTCAACAGCGCGGGTGCGGAGTCAGCGGCAGCAGCAACAGACGCCGACAACACGGCCATCACAAGACTGATGAGTCCTGCGGCACCGTACGCGAGCGTGATTATCGGGCGCCCGGGGGACCGCCCAGCGGCGACAACGACAGTAGGCACTACTCTTGATTATCGGCAATGCTGTGCAGACCTTGAGCGAAGGAGCCCGCGCTTGAGCCACATACCGGATCGCACACGCCGTCCATTCGAACTGGCAGAAGGTACCGCGATCCTGTCGCGGACGCCCGATGCGCTCGACGCCATGCTGCGGGGACTTCCAGACGGCTGGATCATCGCGCACGAAGGCGGCACGACGTGGAGCCCGTACGACGTCGTCGGACACCTGATCCACGGAGAGCAGACCGATTGGATGCCCCGCGCGAAGATCATCCTCGAGCATGGTGAGGCGCGCGCGTTCGACCCCTTCAATCGCGTCGCGCAGTTCGAAGCGTCGAACAGCCGTTCGCTCGAGACGCTGCTCGATGAGTTCGCCAACCTGCGCCGCGCGAACCTGCGCGAGCTCGAGTCACTGCAGTTGACGTCTGCGGATCTCGAGCGCCGCGGCCGTCATCCCGAGCTCGGTGTCGTGACGCTCGGCCAGCTGCTCGCTACCTGGGTCGCGCACGACCTGGATCACGTCGTGCAGATCGCACGCGTCATGGGAAGGCAGTACACGGACGCGGTCGGACCGTGGCGAGCCTATTTGCGGATCATCAGCGGGACGCAGGGGTGAGGGATACGGGTGGGCATTTCCGATTGCAGATTGACGGATGCCGATTGGCGGCTGATCGCCGCCACGCGCGCTCGTTTGAGCTATTCGTCAATCGTCAATCGAACCATTCGTCATTGGTCGATCTCCTGCAGGGGTTTCACCGTCACGAACCGTCTGTAAAGCAGCAGGTCATAGACGATCTTCAGCGTGCCTGCCAGAAAGAACGGAACGTTCACGAGCGCCGGCCTGGCAAAGCAATAGGCGACGAAGAGGGGACTGATCGCCGCACCCACCGTGCGGGCGACCCCGGTGATTCCGGCCGCGGCGGATCGTTCCGCCGGCGTCACGACGGCCATGACATAGGACTGCCGCGTCGGTACGTCCATCTGACTGATGCTGAAGCGCACGAGCAGTGTCGCAACAGCCCATGACAGATGCGGCATCAGCGGCACGGCAATGAGCAGGACGTTCGATGGCAGATGCGTCCACACCATCGTGCGGACCAGCCCGAATCGCGCAGCAATCCGTGACGCGGTGAGCGCCGATAGGCCGGCCAGCAGATTCGCGCCGAAGAAGATCGAACCGAGCACGGCGGGGTCCACGCCGAAGCGCAGATGAAACCAGTAGGCGGCATAGCTTTGGGCCACGAATCCCCCGCCGAACGCGTCGAGTGCGAACAGCGCAGACAGGCCGCCGACGACCCGCCTCGATCGATCGCTCCCCAGCCCGCTGGTCAATCGGAATGTCTTCCCCGCTGCCGTCGCTGTGACGACTTCGACCTGGCGGGACAGGGCAAGAAAGACTGCGGCAAGCGCGACGCCCAATGTCGCGTAGAGAACGACGACGGCCCGGTAGCTGGCCACGGTCGGCGCCGGGCCCTGTTGCACCGCCTGCGCGAGAAAGCCGCCGCCGAGCGCACCCAGTGCTGATGCGAACGCGCCCGTCAGTGCATACCACGCGTACGTGCTGGTCCGCGCACGATCGGCCACGAGACCGGTCAGCGCGGCCTGTTCGATTGGGAGGAAGGGACCGACTTCCTGTCCGCTCGGGCTGATCACGCCGAGCGTCGCCGCGACCACCAGCACCCAGAACATCGTGGACCACGCCATCACGATGCCCGCACCCGTCATGAGCAGGGCACCCGCAATCAGCATCCGCCGTCGTCCGATCCGATCCGCGTGCGTCGTAATCGCCAGCGACACGAGCGTGTCGCCGAGGAGCGTCAGCGTCAGCAGCAATCCAATCCGCGCGTCAGAGAGGCCGATGGCGCGGAGGTAGAAGACGAGGACGACCGACAGCGCACCGTAGGCGAAGAGTCGGATGAATCGTGCTGTAAAGAGGAGGGTCGTGTCGCGCGGAGCCGCATCGCGGCCCGGAGGCATGACGGTACTATACGTCCAGAGGTGACAGGCTACAGGCTGCGGGCTGCAGGCTACAGGCCGCGGGCCACGGGCTGCAGGCTATAGGCTGCAGGCCACGGGCTGCGGGCTGATTCTGAATTGGCCCCGCAATCCGCCCATCCGCGAAATTCGCAATCCGCAATCCGCAATTCCGCAATCCGCAATTCCGCAATCCGCAATCCGCAATCCGCAATAGAACTACGGGTCTCTGACATCATCGGCCGGCTCTCGAATTTCGATCTGCCGGTTCGCCGCGATGATGCCTGGCAGCTGCTGCGTCCGGCCCGACGGCCACGCCACCTCGATCCGATCGATCGAAGGCGCCGTGCCGAGACCGAAATACAGCGGGATCAGGCTATGCGACAGGTACCCAGAGCTGCCGTCCATGACTTTCAGGTAGGTCGATCCGCCCGCCATGACCTTGACCGTCGCGCCCAGTCCGTCGCGGTTCGATGCCGAGCCCACGAGCTTCACTTTGAGATAGTGAATGTCCCGCTTCTCGGTGAGATTGCTGACGAGCACCATCGGCGCCGTGTTGAATTCGTTGGTGATGATGTCGAGATCGCCGTCGCCGTCCACGTCGAACATCGCCGCCGACCGTGATCCGCGCGCTCCCCAGATGGTCACCGGGCCGCTCAAGCCCACGGCATCGGGATGTGCCCTGTCCTTGCCAGAAGCGTCCAGGTCGAACCAGGGCACTGCAAGACCACCCGTCCGCGGCTCGACGCCAAGCGCCAGCTCCGCGTCGGCAAAGCCCTGGCCGCGCTCGTTCAGCTTCACCGAGTTGAGCATGTAGCGATAGGGATAGTTCATGCCCGATGCGATGAAGATGTCGTCGAAGCCGTCCGCGTTCAGATCACCAACACTCGGCCCCCAGGGACAGTAGTTCTCGACATTGATGTTGTTCGAGACTTCCCGGTACGAGTTCGGTCCGATTTTCTGGAAGAACGAGTTGCCCCAGATGCTCGAATGCCCGTCGCCACGGAACGACTCCGGCCACGTCATGTCCGACTTCATCTTCTCGTGGTCGTATTCGATCGTGTGGCTCATGTCCGAGTGCATGTCGGTGACGTAGATATCGAGCAGTCCGTCGTTGTTGTAGTCGAAGACCTTGATCCCCATGGATCCCCATGACGTCCGCGGAAAGATCTCCCGGCTCCGGCGCACGAACCGGCGTCCGTTCTGGTTCTCGTAGTACTCGTCGTCGCCCTGCATGTTGAGGACGTACAGATCCGGCCAGCCGTCCTCGTTGACGTCCACGACACTCGCATCGCCTGACCACGACGTGTCAACCAGCCCACCTGTTTCGAGACATCCGCGAAGAGATTGTGGCCTTCGTTGTGGAACAGGATGCTGGCTTCGGCCCGCTCGGGCTTCAAGTGCCCGGCGAATGCATCGTCAAAGGCGATGTAATAGCGATAGGGCGCCTCGCCACCGAGGACCTCGGTGGTATAGCGTCCGACGTTGACCAGAAAGAGATCGAGCTTCCCGTCGCGGTCGTAGTCGAAGAAGACCGCAGACGAGGAATGGCCGGTGTACCCGGCGCCGGAGGATGCCGTGATGTCGCCGAAATGTCCTCGCCCATCGTTCTCGAAGAGCACGTTGCCGCCGCGGACGGTCGTCACGTAGAGGTCTGGGTCACCGTCGTTATCGATGTCGGCAAACGACGCGGACGCGCTGATGCGGCCCTGGACCGCCACGCCTGCCGACGCCGTGATGTCTTCAAAGCGCCCGCCCCCGAGGTTTCTCCACAGCTGATTGCCGCCCGTCTGACTGAGGAAATAGACGTCCAGCAGACCGTCGCCGTCTACGTCGGCGACGGCGATGCCATTCCCATGGTCGTAGTGCGCCGCCTTGTAGGCACGCCCCGCGTCGTCCACGATGCCGTGCTTGAACGTGATGCCGCTGGTGCTCAGTCGATCGGTGAACTGAAAATCATGGAAGGCCGGCACGGCCTCGAGCGCCTTGATCTGGTCGGCGCGCAGCTGCTGCAGAACCTGCAGCCATTGCGGATTTCCGAGGTCGTCTGGTACGAAGCGGATACCCTTGCCGTTGCCGCCGGGACGACTCGCGATCTGCCGCGCTCGAATGGGGTGCGCAGCCGCAAGGGTCAGCGCAAGTACAAGCAGCGCTGGCCAGACCCGGACGTATCGACGCATCGGAAATCGTAGAAATCGTGACGCCCATCGGTAGAGGTGTTGTTAAGGCGTGATTAAGAGCTTGTTAAGATTTGCCCATGACACCGAGTGCGCCTCCGATGCGAATCCGTCTCACACCAGACCGCCGCGCTGCGCTGCTTCAGGCCATCACCGCGTACTTCGCCACCGAGTTCGATGAACCGGTGAGCGCATTCCGCGCGGAAGGGTTGCTCGACTTCTTCGTGCGCCAGCTGGGACCACCCGTGTACAACCAGGGTGTGCGTGACGCTGCGAGCTTCATCCAGGCGAAGCTCGGCGACATCGAGGGTGATGTTTACGAGCGTGAGCCGGGCTAGATCGAGCGAATCGCTGGGCAGCAGATCGTCACGCCGCGGAGCTCTCTTCAACGGCTACAGCGGCTGCGAGCAATCGAGCGGTCGTCGTCAGTGCTCGCGGCGCCGTCGGGTAGCACTCCACTCTTTCTCGCTTCCGCCACCAGACGGTCGGCATCGGGTGGCAGCAGAAAGCGATCCGCAACGGCCTGGCGCGCTGCGCGCTCGACAGCACAGACGTAACCTTCGAT
>JBKPMA010000196.1:0-3920 GCA_046731935.1 Acidobacteriota bacterium | reverse complement strand
GCGGCAGCCGTCCTGGTCCTGTCAGCGGGCGCCGGCCTCGCCAATCTCGAGATCGAGTACGGCGCCAGTGGCGTGCAGCTGCGCACCGGATGGGCACGCGCGAGCAGCGCACCACCATCGCCATCCGGTGTGACCGCGGCGAAGGCGGCGGCAACGCCGACGATCGATCTGGCCGCGGTGCATGCGCTCGTGAGCGCGTCGGAACAGAAGCTGCGCGCCGAGTTCGCCGCGGCGGAACAGAACCGGCAGCCGACGGCCGTTACCGCCGCACTGCGGGGAGGCGCGACCAACGAGGCGATGTTGCGTCAGGTGCGCGCGCTCGTCGCCGAAAGCGAGCAGCGGCAGCAGCGCGAGCTCGCCCTTCGCATGGGGCAGGTCGTGCGTGAGATTGATTCACAGCGCCGCGCCGACCTCGTGCGCATCGAGCAGAACATGGGGCAGCTCGAGGGGGCAACCGGCCAGACTGCCGACAGCCTGCGCGATCAGATCAACTATCTGGTGCGCGTGTCACAACGGCGCTGACCATGGGTATGCATCTGCGCGCGGAGCACGTTCGAGGAGGGCACTCAGTGAGAGCGGGAATCACGGTAGCGGTCGTTGGTCTGGCGCTTGGCGCGCCGGCCGCAGGGTATGCGCAAACGCCGGCACCCGAAGCTCCCGTGGCGGCCTCGGCACCGGGCCAGCCAGCCGAGCAGGTGCAGGCGCGGTTTCAGATTGCTGCGATGGAAGGCGTGCTCGAACGCGCCGTGCAGCTGGGCGCGCAGACCATGCGAGTCAAAGTGCAGCAGGTCGCACCCGAGATGATCTTCATCAACGGCGCGCCCCGCGCGCGCGGCTTCTGGCTCGACGGCTACGGCGTCTTCTTCGACGTCGACGTGCCGGCCCTGCGCCGCAGCGTGCTCTGGAGCGCGCGCACGCTGGACCAGGGCGACCACAACAGACTCGTGGAGTTGCGGGATCTGAAGGCACAAGCCACGTCCGTGACCGATCCCGAGGCGCGGCATCGTCTCCTGCTCATCATCAATCGGCTGGAGCAGCTCGAACCGGCTCCGGGTGAGGCCGGTGGTCCACGCAAGGCACAGGCTGGCGGTCTCACCACCGCCGCGCATACGACCGAGACTGATGCGGTGCTCCAGGATCCGGCCGAGGCGTACACCAACGAGGTACGCAACGCGCTCATCGACGCCATCGTCGTCTACAGCACGCCCTTTTCGCTGGCGCCTGGCGAGTGGCTGACCGTAGCGGCCCGCGACCAGGAGGGCACGCGCCTCCAGCCCGGCGATCCGTACGACGTGACGACCGTCCTGTTGCGGGCGAAGGGATCCGATCTGCTGGCGTATCGGAACGGCGATATCGACAAGGCTGAGATGAGGAAGCGCATCGAAGTCAAAGAGTACTAACGAAATGCGGATTTCGGAATTCGGAATTCGGAATTCGAATGCGGAATGCAATTCTTTTCCGCGTCCGCAATGTGAATTCCGCATTTAGAATGTGTTTGTGCGTCGTGCCGTTCTCGTCCTGATCGCCTGCCTCTTCGCGCTGCCGGCCTGTCGCGGCAACGCCGATCTCAAGACCGCCGCACAAATTACTGACGTCACGACGGGCTGGTTCGACGCCGGAGTCACCGAGGACGGGAAGAACAAGCTCGTGCCGAGCATCAGCTTCCGCGTGCGGAACGGCGCCTCGCAGCCGCTCGGGAGCGTGCAGTGCAACCTGCTTTTCAAGCGGGTGATCGACAAGGAAGAGTGGACGACGTCGTTTATCCGAGCGGTTGGTCCGGACGGGCTGGCGCCAGGGGCGGCGACCGATCAGATTGTGGTCCGTGCCCAGCAAGGCTACACCGGCACACAGCCGCGGGTGAGCATGCTCCAGAACAAGCAGTTCATAGACTTCAAAGTCGAAGTGTTCGGCAAGCAGGGTCCGTCCACCTGGATCAAGCTTGGCGAGTTCCCCATCCAGCGTCAGCTGCTGACGCATTCGTCGTCGACGCCAAACGGCGCCACCATCCCGTAAGGTGGCTGCTGGCCCGGCCGGCGGTCACGCACCTCTGACGGCCAGCTCGCTCGATCGTCGCCTCGGATCCCTCGACGCCGCCGCGATCATCGTTTCCAACGTCATCGGCAGCGGCATCTTCATCACACCCGCGCTGATCGCCATGCTCGTGCCGGACGCCCGCGCGATGCTGGGCGTGTGGATCGCCGGCGGGCTCATCGCGTTCGGCGGCGCCATGGCGTACGCGGAGCTGGCCGCGCTCCGTCCCCGCGCTGGAGGCGAGTACGTCTACCTACGCGAAGCGTTCGGACCGGTCATGGCATTCCTGACTGGCTGGACCTCGTTTGTCGCCGGCTTCTCGGGCGCGATTGCGGCAAGCGCCGTGGGGTTTGCGACGTACCTCGGCCGCTTCGTGCCTGCCGCGGCGAATACGACGCCGCTGGCGTCTCTGTCGGCCGGGCCCGTGCACCTCCAGGTCTCGTTGCAGTCGCTCTTCGCGATCGGCGCGATCGCCGGATTGTCGGTCGTGCACATTCGCGGCGTCGGTCCGGGCCGCGTGATGCAGAACGTGCTGGCGGGGGCAAAGGTCACCGCACTCCTGCTGTTCATCGGATTGGGCTTCACGGCGGGTGACGGCAACTTCGCGCATCTCACGTCGGCTGGCCACGCGGACTCCGTCGGATGGGTGCTGGCGCTGGTGCCTGTGATGTTCAGCTACTCAGGATGGAATGCGGCAACGTACGTGGCGGAGGAGGTGCGCGATCCGTCGCGATTCGTGCCGCGCGCGCTCGCGCTCGGCACGGGTGCGGTCGTCATCGTCTACGTGCTGCTCAACCTGCTCTACGTGTATTCGATGCCCGTGTCGGAGCTGTCGCAGCTGCGGGGCAGCGTCGTGGACGTGATTGCGGATCGCCTGCTCGGTCCAGCGGCGGGCAGTCTGCTCGCGATCATGACCATCGTGAGCATTGCCGCGAGTGTCAGCGCGATGACGTTCGCCGGTCCTCGCGTGTACTACGCGATGGCGCGAGACGGCGCGTTCTTCGCCGCTGCGGCCCGCGTGCATCCGCGCTACCGCACACCAGCTGTCGCCATTGTCGCCCAGGGATTGTGGAGTGCGGTGCTCGTTCTGACCGGCGGCTTCGCGCAGCTGATCGAATACACGGGATTCGCAGTCGTCCTCTTCTCCGGGATTGCGGGTGTCGCGCTGTTCGTGCTGCGCAGTCGTGCCCCCGACGAGCCGCGTCCGTTCAAAGCGTGGGGCTACCCGTACGTGCCGGCACTGTTCGTCGGAGCGAGCGCGCTGATTGTGATGAATGCGGTGTGGCGATCGCCGGGACCCTCACTCTCGGGCGCAGCGATCATCGTGGCTGGACTGCCGCTCTACGCGTGGCTGTCGTACCGCCGCACGAGGCCGGTGAGGTGAGAGGGTGCGATCGAAAGGTGCGGCAAACGGGTGCGGACGTAAGGTGCGGTCGAGAGGTGCGGCCAGGAGGGGCGAAGTGCGGCTTTGCAGTTCCGCACTCCGCACTCCGGATTCGAAACTACGGCTGCTGTGGCTGTTGTGGCACCAGCTCGCCGCGGTAGGTCACCGTCTCGTCTGGCGGGATCCGCACGTCGAAGGACAGTGTCGCGAAGCCAGGCTTGCGGATTTCAATCCGGTGCGATCCTGAATCGATCGTGAGCCGCTGGAAGAACCCGTCGTAGTCGTCCACCAGCCCCACGAAGTATCCGTCCACGTATACCTGCGCGTCGCGAGGGCTGACCTTCAGTTTGAGCTGGCCCACTCCGTAGTCGGCGGGGTCGGGCGATCCGTAGCCGGGATCGGGTGCTCCGTAGGCCGGATCCGGTGATCCGCCCGTGCCGTAGCCGTAGGCACCGCCACCGTATGCCGGACCGTAGTACGGGTACCCCCACCAGTACGGGTCGTA
>JBKPMA010000195.1:0-6261 GCA_046731935.1 Acidobacteriota bacterium | reverse complement strand
GTTCAAGGAAGTGCTGCGCCCGGGATTTCTCTTCATCTGGCTGTGTATGTGGTTGACCGCCGCGACCGAGCTCGGTCCCGGGCAGTGGTACGCGAATATCTTCAACGACGTGATGCACAGCGAAGCGCGCGCGGGCATTCTCGTGCTCGTCTGGGTGAACGGCATCATGTATCTGCTGCGGCAATTCGGCGGCGGCATCGCGCATCGTGTCTCGCCGTTCGCGCTGATGGCCGTGACGGCGATTCCAGCGGCGCTCGGCCTTTACCTGTTCGGGCACGTGACAACGCCCATGGGAGCGTTTGCCGCCGTCGCGCTGCTCGCTATCGGTACCGCCTTCTGGTGGCCGACGATGCTCGGCATAACCTCGGAACGGTACCCGAGAGCCGGAGCGCTCGGACTCGCGATCGTCGGCGGCAGCGGCAGTTTCGCCACGGCGATTTCCGGTCCCGTCATGGGCTGGATCAATGACATGCACGGCGCGCGCGCCGTGCTGCCGATCTGGTCCATTCTTCCGATCGGGATCGCGCTGGCATTCGCAGCCATGTATTTGAGCGATCGCGCGACTGGCGGGTACAAGGTGGAGAAGCTGTCGGCGGGTGTATAGCTTCCGGCGCGTCCCATGACCACTCGACTGACGCTCGACAAGCCCATCGTCCAGATCTCACTCGATCTGACCTCACTCGCCGAGGCGATCGAGATGGCGGATGTCGCGGTGGCTGCGGGAGTCGACTGGCTCGAAGCGGGAACGCCGCTCCTTCTCGCGCACGGATTGCGTGCGGTTGAAACTCTCAGAATTCGCTTCCCCGAGGTGCCGATCGTCGCCGATCTCAAGACAATGGACGGCGGCTATCTCGAAGCAGAGATGATGGCGCGGGCGGGTGCCAGCTTCGTCGTGGTCATGGGGCGCGCGCACGAAGCCACGATCCGGCGGGTCGTGGACGCCGGACGCGACTTCAACATCGGGGTGATGGGCGACAACCTCGCCGCCGACGATCGAGTGGCCAACGCCCGCTGGCTCCAGCGTCTCGGCGTGGACGTCGTCATCCATCACATCGGTTTCGACGAGCGGCGGCTGGTCAAGGGACTCAGTCCCCTCGACGAGCTCGACGAGATCGTCCGCGCCGTGTCCATTCCGGTGCAGGCGGTGGGCGGGCTGTCGCTGCGTCAGGCGGTCGACTGCCCGCGCCACGGTGCGCCGCTGGTCGTGCTCGGGGCACCACTGGTGATCGACGCGGATGAGTTCAAGCGCGCCGACAACGATCTCGAGGCCACCCTTCGCGAGATCTGCCGAGCGATACGCGAGACGCCGTTCACCCGTCCGGCCCACTGGAGCGATATAGTTCGTACATCGTAGTTCGGAGTTCGTAGTCCGTCGTCCGTAGTTCGTAGTTCATCGGCCGTCGTTCGCAGACCGTAGACCGTAGACTGAAGACCGTAGACCGTAGACCGCAGCCTGTAGTCCGCAGTCCGTAGCCCGAAGAGTCTCATGCCCTCCCAGCCTGCCGTCGTTCAGTTCGACATCAAGCCACACGCCGTCGCCCTTCGCGAGGTGCCCGTTCCGGACATTGGGGACGACGACGTCCTGCTTGCGGTGGGGGCGGTGTCGGTCTGTGGCTCCGACGTGCACCAGGCCCATGGCACTCATTCCTGGCCGGTGAACGTGCCTGTGACGCTCGGCCATGAGTTCGGCGGCACGATCGCGCGTGCCGGCCGCGCCGTCCGCGGCTTCCGCGAGGGCGACCGCGTCGTCAGCGAAACGGCAGCCGTTATCTGTGGCGCGTGCACGATGTGCCGGAGCGGCCGGTACAATCTCTGCCCGTCCCGCAAGGGATTCGGCTACGGCGTTGACGGCGCCATGGCCGACTATGTGCGGGTGCCGGCGCGCTGTCTGCACCATGTGCCGGCATCGCTGGCATTCGACCTGGCGTGTCTGACCGAGCCGCATGCCGTCGCGTATAACGCGATGTGTATGAACGTCACGATTCGCCCTGGTGACATGGTCGTCGTGCTGGGGCCCGGTCCGATCGGCCTGCTGTGCGCCCGGATGGCGGCGCTCTCTGGCGCGCATCCACTTGTCGTGGTCGGTCTCGACGCGGACGCCGCCCGTCTCGAGACCGCGCGTGCACTCGGCGCAACCCACGTCGTCAACGCGCAGCATGAGTCGCTCGACGAGGTCGTTCGAAGTCTGGATCCACTGGGCGCAGATGTCGTCTGCGATGCATCGGGATCGAGCCGGACGTTCGACGCGGCGCTCTCCGTCGTGCGGCCGTCGGGCGCCGTCGTCAAAGTGGGCTGGTCGCCGGAGCAGATGGCGGTGAACCTGAATCCGCTCGTGCAGAAGAACGTGCAGGTGCAGGGATCGTTCAGCCACAACTGGCCGGTGTGGGAGCGCGTGCTGCACTTGATGGCCAGCGGCCTGACGCGCGCCGACCTGCTGGTCGGCCTTCGGACGGGACTCGATCACTGGAAGGATGCGTTCGACGGCATGCACGAAGGACGCGTGATCAAGAGCGTCCTGATTCCAGGAAAGACTGACTGACGTGCCGTCGCTGACCGGCCGCATCGCGATCGTCACGGGCTCGACGTCGGGTATCGGAAAAGGCATCGCGCAACACTTCGCACGCCTTGGCGCGGCGGTCGTCGTGCATGGCACGAATACGGCGCAGGGCGCCGCGGTCGTCGCCGCGATCCGCGCGACAGGTGGACGGGCGGCCTTGGTCGCAGCAAACCTGGTCGAGGCGGACGACTGTCACCAGATCGTCAGCTTTGCCGTGCGCGAGTTTGGCGGTCTCGACGTTCTCGTCAACAACGCGGCGGATATCACGCGCGGGACGGTCGAGTCTGTGCCACTCGCGCTGTGGGATCGCATCCTCGCCGTCAATCTTCGCGCGCCGTTCATCCTGATGCAGGCAGCCATCCCGCATTTCAAGACACGCGGCGGTGGCAGCGTCGTCAACATCGGATCGGTGAACGCCTACATCGGCGAGCCGAAACTGTGCCCGTATTCGGTCTCGAAGGGCGGATTGATGACGCTGACCAGAAATGCGGCGTCATCGCTCAATCAACACCGTATCCGGGTCAATCAACTGAACGTGGGCTGGACGCTGACCGAAGGCGAGCACCGGATCAAACTCGCCGAAGGCAAGGGGGAGGGGTGGCTCGCCGATGCCGTCGCGACGCGGCCATTCGGCAGACTCCTCGAGCCGCAGGACATTGCCTACGCGGCCGCGTACTTCGCGTCCGACGAAAGCGCGTGCGTCACCGGCACCGTCATGGACCTCGAGCAGTATCCGGTCGGCGCACCGCCGAATTGGTGATTCCGTCGAGCCCCATGCGTCCACTGATTTCCGTTTTCCCCAAGTGCTACTTCGATGACCTCGTCGCCGGCCGGCGCGACTACGTGCAGTGGATTCGCGACGCCGCCCATCTCGGCGGCGAGGGTGTCGAGCACTACGACGAGTTCTTCCGGAGTCCGGATCCGAAAGACGTGGATCCGGTACTCGAGGCGATGGCACAGACAGGGCAGAGAAGCTCGATGTTGTGCTTCTCGCCGGATTTCACCCACCCCGACCCGGCCGAGCGCGAACGGCAGATCGCACGTCAACGCGCCGCTGTCGATCTGTCGGTCAGACTCGGCACGCGATATTGCCGCACGCTTACCGGGCAGCGGCGGCCGGAGGTGTCGCGCGCGCAGGGAATCGAGTGGTCGGTGGCCTGCATCACGCGCTCGCTCGAGTATGCGGAAACGCGCGGCGTGATCTTGTGTCTCGAGAATCACTACAAAGTCGGCGAGTGGCTGTATCCCGAGTTCGCGCAGCCCGAGGACGTGTTCCTCGAAATCCTCGAGCGCATCGATCATCCGTCGTTCGGCGTGCAGTACGATCCCTCGAACGCCGTCGTTGGCGGATTCGATCCCATTCGCTTCCTCGAGAAGATCAAGCATCGCGTCGTTACGATGCACGCGTCGGATCGCTATCTCGTGCCCGGCACGACACTCGACGAGATCCGCGCGGCAGATGGGACGGTCGGGTATCCAGACAAGCTGCGGCATGGCGAGACCGGGCAGGGCCTGAACGACTACGACGCGATCTTCCGGATCCTCGCCGACGCCGGCTTCTCGGGGTGGATCTCGGTCGAAGATGGAATGAACGGTCTCGACGAGCTGGCGCGGTCGGTCGCGTTCCTCAAAACCAAGCGGGCGGAATACTTCCGCGGCTAGCAGGGCTGTTCGTCCCAGTCATTGGTCACTCACGGCCACTGGGCGGCCGATCGTCCCGCCTGCCTGTGTCATCATTCGAGGCGCAGTCCTGAGGGGGAGTGTTGCGCCTGCCAGATCTCGTCACGCTCGACCGAGAGCGGTTCCGGGTCAGCCCCTGGCTCATCCTGCCGGCCGGCATTGCGATCGGCCTTGGATCTGGAACGTTTTCCTACTTAGTTCAGCGCTGGATCAACCCAGAGGTCGTGAACTACCCGATGGGGCAGTACATCTGGGTGGTGGCGTTCAATATCTGCTCGTGGACCGGCTGGCTGGCGATCATACCGATCGTGCTCTGGCTGTCGCGCACGATCCGATTCACGCGAGAGACGGCCGTCGCAGCGACGGTCATACACGTGCTGGCAGCGCTATCGCTGACCACGGCGCATTGTGTGTTTGCGGGAACGGTGCGGTGGGCCGTCTTTCATGCGAGCGGGCAGCCGGCGCTTGGGCCGACATCCGGGCAGTGGCTGAGCGCGGTGAAGATCGTCGCGCTGTACAGCTTCGAGTGGGAAGTGCTGCTCTACGGCGGGCTCGTGGCGATGCAGCACGCGATCCGCTCGCACCGCGAGCTCCAGGAGCGTGCCGTCAGCGAATCGCGCCTCGAGGCGCGGCTCATCGAAGCGCAGCTCGAATCGCTGCAGCGGCAGTTGCAGCCGCACTTCCTGTTCAATACGCTGCACGCCGTCGCCGGGCTGGTGCACCGGGATCCTGACGCCGCTGAGAACATGATCGTGCGCCTGGGCGATCTGCTGCGTGCCGTGTTCCGGAGCAACGTCCAGCAGGAGGTCTCGCTGGCGCGCGAGCTGGACCTCCTGGATCAGTACTTACACATCCAACGGCTTCGATTCGGTACGGGCCTCAGAACGTCGGTCGACGTTGCTCCCGATGTCAGGGATGCTCGGGTCCCGGTCCTCCTCCTCCAGCCGCTCGTCGAAAACGCCATCAAACACGGCTTCTCCCGCCGCGCGGAGGGCGGACTCGTGCAGGTGCGAGCATTCAAAGCTGGCGATCGGGTCACCATTACCATCGTAGACAACGGGCGAGGCGTGGGCTCGGTGGAGCTTCGTGACCTGAACGAGGGCGTGGGTCTGTCGAATACCCGTGCCCGGCTGGAGCATCTCTACGGCGACGCTCACAGCATCACCTTCGATGCCCCGTCGGCAGGTGGATTCGCGGTCACAATTGGTCTGCCGTATTTTGCCGCGCCCACCGAAGAAGAAATTCCTGAGCCTCCGCTCGAAGCCTCCGCCTGAAGTCCCGCCAGCCCGGCATGAAGCGGGCCCCGGTTTCTGCTACGATCGAGAATTCGAGACGCGGCGGAGCCCCCTCGCCGTGCGCTCTGGAACTGGCCCAGCCCCGCCCCCATGCCTGACGCCGTCACCGCGGCCACGCATCTCGTCGTGCGCGGCGCCCGTACGCACAACCTGAAGGGCGTCGACGTGTCGCTGCCCCTCAACCAGCTGGTGATCGTGACCGGCGTCAGCGGCTCAGGCAAGTCGTCGCTGGCGTTCGACACGATTTACGCGGAAGGGCAGCGCCGGTACGTCGAATCGCTGTCGGCGTACGCCCGTCAGTTCCTCGAGCGGATGGAAAAGCCGGATGTGGACGTCATCGAGGGTATCTGCCCGGCGATTGCGATCCGCCAGAAGAACAGCATCCGCAACCCGCGGTCCACGGTGGGAACGACGACCGAGATTCACGACTACATGCGGCTGCTGTGGGCGCGTGTCGGTCACACGATTTGCCGCCAGTGCGGACAGGAAGTGCTCCGCGAAACGGCTGAGGTCGTCGCGCGCCGGCTCAACGATCTGCCGCAGGGCACCCGGGTACTGATCGGCTTCGATATGCCCGTCGTTGCAGTGCCAGAGCTGATTCCGGCGGCTGACCTCGAGGAAGATGGCGCTGCGGAATCCGACGACACAGGACGCCTGCCGCTCGCGAATGGCAACGCCAATGGCAGCGCGCGGCGGGAAGTGGCCGACGCCGTTGGCGCAACCATCGAC